>NZ_JAXHMV010000010.1 GCF_034521165.1 Thiohalophilus sp. | reverse complement strand
CTCAACGCTAACCCCATGTATATCATGGATAAGAAACTACAGACAGCTGGCAAAAGTGTTCACGATGTATAAAATAACACCATCATAAGGTAAGCGGTTAAGCTCAGACGCCAATCAATTTTAGTCAATCATTTCTAATTCCTCTTCCCCAATCAAGTCAACAACAGAAGAAGATATATAAATACCCATTGCGATATTTTTACCGCTGTAGATTGAAGTGAATAGACATTGACATAGCAGATGGAGGTAACATTTGATTGATGACTTATGTAAATGAGCAAAAACTAGATATTTGACAACTTACCAACAGTAGAAAGTACAAATAAGAGCATCTAGCAGTAAGTGAAACGTAAAAAGATTTTTTATATTTATACACTCAAAAATATTTTATCGAGCCCATGTTGACTACAGTCTTTATGTATGAATATGATGATATGTTGAGGTTAGGCTGCCAACAGGAAAGGCAGGACTTGCTATGCAAGATGGGAATACTTTGTACTAACTGGCGATTAGTATACAAACTGTAAACCACAGCTACGATTTTTGCAAGTCTACGTCTTCTTTTTAAAAGCAGCAAAACCACTACTTTTATTATCGTATTAACTTATCGACTAGTGGTGTTAGAACAAAACGACCGCCTGGATAA
The DNA here is from genome assembly GCF_034521165.1 of Thiohalophilus sp. Classification (NCBI taxonomy): domain Bacteria; kingdom Pseudomonadati; phylum Pseudomonadota; class Gammaproteobacteria; order Thiohalomonadales; family Thiohalophilaceae; genus Thiohalophilus; species Thiohalophilus sp. Next base: position 171,221 of record NZ_JAXHMV010000010.1, on the reverse strand, counting down.
CTTTTTGTCTGAATTAAAATCATATATCACAACTCACCCGAAAACTGAGATCGAGGTATTTGCTAAATTTATTATAAATAATTAAAACAAAAAAAAATGAATAAATACTTATATAAAAACCAAGTAAGCATAAAAGCTATATCAGAAGCTACAGGTCTAGACAAGATTACCGTTAAACGCAATAGCACAACAATGAGGATAAAAAAGACATTTGTCGGAATACTAATAAAGACGGTATAATAAATGGAAAAATACCACCAAAATCAAAACGTAATATTAATTTATGAATTGCTTCATAAGCAAGAATAAAAGGAACAAAAAAATAGTATAGAACTGAACTATGTGAAAATTGATCATAAACTCTATATAAAGAGCTCTAAATCAAGATTTAAGTCCTTTATAAGACGAATCAGCCTACATCACCAAAAAGACAAGGCATGGAGATAATATAACGTAGAAATCATTGCTCTTTGCGTTAACTACAAAAGCCTAACAATCTAAAAATACATAATGACGCACTTCACAAACAAGTTAAATCTAAAGACTGAGGATGAGATTATAAATAAATATGGCTGGTATACGCATGTTGACTATTAAAAATTAATAATATAGCATATAAATGACATGATGATAATTGGGAAACTGCCTTTCTCACCAAAATATTAAATTTTTATATGACATGGATTTACCCATGCCTATGAATACAAACCAAAAAGGCCGTCCCGATGTGACTTTTCCTAGATAAATATAATATATATATCAAGGTATTGCAGAATGACCACACGGAGTAGAAGGGAGAAGGAAAGAACAGTATTCAAAAAGACAAGATTTCAAGGAAAAGGAAGTATCGCAAAAAAGAATTTCAGGTTACCTTGTTTCTGTTAACTCTAAATATGTCGCAGTGGAATAATTATGAAGAAAATCTATGCATCAACCTTCAATCAAACTAAAAAAACATGGTATTTTAATTGATGCAAGATAAAATACTAATAACACAAGAGAATTAGAATTTAAACAATCTAACGGCCTCCAACATACTAAACACAATTTACTTAAAAAAAGATTCTTCAGGTCTTGCCAATTACCAGAATAACCACAGCGCAACAAGAAACCGCCTGAAAAAGTCATCCCAAAAAGGAATTAAGTCGAAATAAATCGTAAAAGAGAAAAGAACACACAAAACAGCAATGACGGGCACAAAAAACCTGAAAAATCTCTGGCCTTTTGCAAAGCAAGAAAAGTTTTGCGTAAACTAAAGCTTTAAAAATCAGAAAGAATTGCAGCTATATCTACATAGTGGCATAAATCCTGCCCCCCTGTACCCCGAGGGAATACAAAAATTGCTACAAATTCTACACAAAAACTGGCGACTGGATGGGGAATAAAGATTTTATAGGAACCGAACAATAATCAGCGACAGAATTCATCTAAAAATACCGATCAAATTAATGCCGATTACTCGGAACAAAAAATATTTTTGAGAAAATCGGCTTTTTAATAACCAATGCCTGAAACCACTTATCTGTTGTCAAATTTTGCGCAGTTTTGAATCAATACATAAATCGAATCGTCAAATCACTAATAGAAGTTTCGTTGCACTATTCAGAGGATTAACCTATCAGTCCGTACTACCGCTATCGGGTAACTCTTCAGGTTATTACGACCTTGGAAACCAATACCATGAGCGCACAAATCCCTGTCTCGAGAACATCGATATTCGCGTCGTCGAACACCTCGCTATCCCACAGGACGAACTGGTAATGAAGTTAATCAGTCACTCGCGCTGAGTTTTAAGTCATAGGTTTGTACATCATATATCTATGAATCACATTGTTATGATATTGGCAAACAAATAACCAACTCACTAATGCATTCAGATTACGTACAAAATTTGTTCACAAAACACAGACAAAAAGTACACCTTCTAAGGTGCACTTTTCGTATCAACTAATGTGCCGGAGCCGGCGCCGCCAAACAGGGGACTCACAGAGTGCGGCCGCGGGGTGCCGCGAAGCGGTGGCGCAGGGCGTGCAGCCCGAAGCCCCCTCCAGCGCCGAGCGCTGGAGGGCTGGGGGAAGCCAGAACGGACAGCCCCGGCCCCAAGGCCGGGCCCGTTTTTGGGCGAAGCCCCGGTGCCGCGGCCGTTACGGCGCTGGCCTCCCGGGTTTGCCAGGAGTGAGCACGGAGTGCGAACGTTCGCGCTTGGCAACCACCAACGGTGGGCGCTTAGCGCGACCCGGTAAAGCCGCAGGCCAGCGGCGGGAACCGCCGCGCAGCACCCGATGTAATCCGCCAGCCTCAGCGTCCAGCTGAGGCAGCAGGAAAAGCCGAGCCCGTTCAGGGCGTTAAGCTTTTTCGCTGGCGTAGCGGCCGCCTAAGCGGCCGCCATACCGCCCATACACCCCTCAGGGATATGAGGGGTGTATGGGCGTGCGCACGGGGCACAGCGCATGTCACGCCAGTCACTATACTGGTCATGACATACGCATCTTCTCGAGACGGACGGCTAATCAGCGAGCACAATGAGCACAGAGTGCTTCAGTTGGCTACAACCGCTTTGGAGGACTGCCAACGCGTGAACTCGCACGCCTTCATTCGCCAGGAAAAGCTTACCTGGTATGCGCATGGCCCAGCGTACCGTTACGCCGCCTCGAAAACAACAAAACAGTATTACAGAGACGCCTTAATACTGGAGGTTGTCTCTGGATGTTTTAGGAGAGCGTGGGGCTGCTATTTTGCGCGAGCTTGGCTATGAAAATGTAAGCTCGAGAGGCCATCGCGATCTTACGTTTGACAAGCCGACGCACCGGTTTATAGCTAATGCATATGTGATTGATTATCACCTTCTAGGACACAGAACCTGCACCCAATTTGAGAGACAACGTCGTATCGCGCCTTTGCCTGAAATAAATGTCCGCCAAAACAAAAATGACGAAATAGCGCGCAGGAAAATTCCCGACGCCCTGGTCGAAGCACAGGGTGGAATTAGTTGGGTTGAGGTTGAAAATACCCCAAAAGCAAGGAGCAACTTCATCAACTTCTATCTGTTGCCAAGCGACTTCTTACGTTCAGAAGACGGCTATATGACACAACATGACGGACAGTATTACTGGTTTGACAGAATGACGTTTGTATTGCCAAATGATAAGACTGCCAGATCACTGATTAAAATAATTGCCAGCCTGGATCTTCCTTTCGATATCCTTTGTCAAATCCATCTACACCGAGTTTCGATGAGCTCGGGATTAATAGGGGAGGTATAAAAGCCCATGCAACAGCAGATGAGATTATATATTAAACCTTCGAACAAGATATATAATCATGAATACTACTTTACTTTAGATTGCGAAAATCGAACGTAATGAACGCAGTAATAGTTATATTGACATCTGCGCTACATGCTATAAGAGTAAACCCAGGAATCGAACTTAATCTACTTAACATTTTGCACAACTCTGTATAAAAGTGTGCGATTCAATAGCTATACATACCACTATTGAAAAACCGCTCTTTATGATTAAAATAGGTGCAAATATCGTTTGAATGTCAAGGGTAATTTTTTGTCGATCAGTATCAGAGCCCTAACCCAAAGGGCCGCCACTGACAAAAGAATACAAACAAAATAATACCAACGGAAAACGAAAAACCAGCCGCGATATAAAAATGCTTCCATCAATCGGGAAAACCTCCCCAGCAAGGAATACGATTAATGGCACTTTTTTCTTTGAAGAAGAAGTCAAAAAGGTTTGAAAGATGATAAACAAAGCCGTTCTGTATCTAAGATCAAGGTAACAGATAGGTCCTGGTGTCGCCCGTCAGCGCACAGAAAAGGGAGCTGGAGAAATTAGCTAAAGAAAAAGGGTTAAACAACACTCGGCGAGTATACTGACGTCGTTGAATCAGCGAAAAACGAGAATCGCCCAGCTTTTCAAAGCTTCTGGAGAGATCTGAAGGAACCTAGCAGAGAATCGAAACTGATTTTAGTGGTCGATACATCTCGCCTTTCTCGTAGGCGATACGTTTGCCCAGGCATTTAAACATGAATGCAAGAAACGTGACATACAAATTATATATTATCGAAACTTCCTGACCTGGATCCCATCACAGCAACTCTCAGTCGAATCTCTTTTCGAGGCGATGGATGAAGTCCATAGCCTAATGTCGAGAGAAAAGGGTATTTCTGGTATGGCTGAAAATATTGAGAAGGGTTTCCGTGTACGGAAGGCCTCCATTTGGCTACAAACTACGGCAAAAACCTTATACAGGCGCTTCATCGTGACGGAAAACCAGTTTCCAAGTCAAAGACTCAAACCTGACGAGAACGCTCCGCTTATTAAGCGTTACCTAAAGAGCGAGCGAAAGGTCGCTCCCGAAGAAGTTCTTAAAAACAGAGATTGCAATTACCCTTATCTGGACTCATCGTTTAATCGGAATTGAGTATAATGCACTCACCTACGCTGGCCATACTACATGGAACATTCATAACGAATTCAATAAGGGCGAACGATACAAAGGCGGCAACAAACGCCGTCCTCGCGAAGAATGGAAAATCAAACATAACACTCACGAAGCTCTCATCGCCGGATTGAAAGAAGCGGAGACCCTGACTAAAACAACTTTAGAGAAGAAAAGTTTCACTCGAAAGCTCTACGCACTACCAACCTACTAACCGGCCATCCTGAGAACTCCACATGGTTCAAACTGGCACAGTGATGGCTGTGGGTTCTATCGTACAACCGGGAAGAAAATACAAATGGCATGGCTTGAAAATTCATAGTCAGTCGAGAGTGGAAGCGGATCTAGAATCTGAGGAAACTCGTAGCTCTCGATGTACGAAGAACTTCGCATTTTTATTAGCCGGCGTCGGATAGATCCTGCTGAAGACCTACGTCAACATAAATGACCAGCACCCGGCAGATCGACGGAAATCTGGAAAACGCAGAAGAACTCTCTGATCCCACTCCCTGCCTTGCGAAGGGTTGATCAGCTTGAGCAGAAACGCAAAACAATCGTTGCTGAAAGTTCGACTTACTCTCGAGCGCGAATACCAAGCCGCGACACATATCCGCGGCGATGCTATCCGAACAGGAAGTCAGAAGACTTCGGCTCGAAGTACTCGCACAAAAATTGTCAGTAATGGAACTGGACAGTCTTGAAACTGTCCTTCACTCATGCGTCGATCGCATCGAATAATAATCCCGCTGATCTGACATGCCAGATTAGCTATGCCGATTCATCTTATCAGCAGGGGATTGTATGGCGTCCCCAAGGGATTTCGAACCCCTGTTGCCACCATAAAAGTTCATAATGCCACACATGTTCCCGGACGCGCACGAAACAGTAAGAGGTTGTTTTTTATTGATTTGTGTTAGCTTGTTGTTCTCAGCTGTTGTATCGTTTTCGTACTTTTTCCGTACAAGGTGTTACCGGTGAAACACGTCCGCAACAGAATCGATACCAAGACGGCGCGTGAGAAGCTCTCGCCGCGCCGCGAGCCGTATTGGTAAAGCAGGCCGGGCTGTTATATCGGCTATCGCGCTTCGACAAAGTCAGGAGGAACTGGGTTGCTGGATGGCGTGATCATGAGGGCAACCAGCATTATGAATCGCTCGGCCCCTCTCCACGTATCCGATACAAGCCGGTTCGACGAAGCCCAGCGACAGGCCCGGAACTGGCTCCGGACTCTTGGCGGCGCAACGCTCAGCGGGTACACGATCAAGCACGCCATCGATGACTATATCGAACACCGCAAATCGACAATACGGCTCCCTTTCAGCGACAGACGCACGGCAACGATTATACACGCCTCCCCCTCCTGGTAATATGAGGCTAACAAAACTGACCATGCAAGATGTCACCAGGTGGCGGGACTCCCTGATCAGGATCTCCGACGATGAAGACGACGTGAGAAAGTCCAAGGACCAGAGCAAAACAACTGCTCAGCACGTTCAAAGCGGCCCTTAATCTGGCCTACCGAAAAGATATCATGGCACAGACAAAGCCTGGCGGCATAAGGTTAGAGGATATCGCACGGCACGAAAAGTTTTTTTGTCGGATGGACAAATTAGCGCTCTCACTCCACAGAAGGCTGGTTCCATGAACTGATAAAAAGCACCCTTCTCACCGGCGCCCGGTATGGTGAATGCGTCAATGCGAAGGTCGAGGACTACGACCCCCGCCATGGCACCCTACACCTGTCCGGCAAAACCGGCGCGCGGGATTGCTACCTCAGTGATACCGCGATTACCCACTTCAAGGCACTGGCAAAAGACAAGCTGCCGGCGGCTTACCTGCATATCAGAGAAGACGGCGAAACCATACCGGCGCGCCCACCAACAGCGGCCTATGCGGGAAGCTATTATGAAAAAAGCCAGGACTCCCCACCGAAACGACGTTCTACGCCCTGCGCCATACCCATATCAGCCGCGCTCTACTGGCCGGCGTCAATATACAGGTCGTGGCGGAAAACTGCGGGACATCAATCAAGATGATTGAAAAACATCGGAAAATTCTTGAAGAGCTGATGGGCGAAATATGTTCAACCAGGTCGAAGCGATGAAAAAGCATCTACGTGCATTCGTTAAGCATCCACTGAGCGATGCCGAGCTTGATTTGAGAACAACAACGTAGCAACCTATCGTTTTGGTTGTTACGGAATGGATGTGACCGGTGAGCCGAAATATCCCAATGACCTGATTACCAGCCCAATAATTTTATAATCTCGCAATCCTGTGCACGCCATCAATATCGATTATTTCTTGCCATGAATCCGGCCTCTATCCCTGAGCGTAATGCAGTGGCTAGTATCTTCCTTGAAGGATTGGCACCAAGAGAAAATGCATCGAAAATAATCAATGGATAATAGCAATGGGGCTGAAGCGAAAGGGGCAATTGAATGCCATGCGCCAAGGCTCTTAGAGAAGAAGTATTGCAAAACCTTATGCTGGAAATTCATAGGATTAAAGTGATTTTTTCTTTAACCAATATAGCGGCCTCTGAAATGGTCGCTGCCAGTCTACATGATACGAACTGGAATGAGACAGAGGTATCGCTACCTAATCTGGATAGCTCCACACTCCAAGATAAATATGAAGAGCATCAGCGAGGTATTATGAAAGCGGACTGAATGAACTCTTGGAAGGCACAGCTATGCGGCAGGAGGCAAAAGACAGATACTCTCTCGTCCCAGATACTTCATATAAATCACTTACCCTGGATACACCCCTCAAGTAACGCGGCCCGAAATAACCTAATTAACACCGCGTCTCTAACCTGATCCCATTTTTTAGCTGTTCCCTAGAGTTTGTAAAAACCCAAGAGGAAACAACAATGACCGCGATTGACCGAGGCAGTTTTACTGTAAGCCAGTTTTGCGACTGGGCTAATATCTCCCGCACCACTTTCTATGAGCTACAAAAGGACGGCACAGGGCCAAAAGTCGTCTACGTCCGCTCTAAACCATTAATTACTCGTGAGGATGCTGAGAGCTGGTTTCACAGCCTCGGTGCCCGCCTGCGCCACTCCCATACCTAAAGCAACCATATACGCCGTCAGGACGCGGCAGAACAGCAGGAAATTGAAATGCAGGCATATAACCGGCATGAATGAGCGCGGCGAGCGATAGCTAAGGCGCTGGCGGAAAAAAAGGCAGGTCAGGGATATATGGCTTGTGCGGGCGCATGAGGATAAAAATCCAGCCTTCAATTCAGATGGCGAGAACGGGCCTATTCTCCACTGTTTTGCAGGATGTGACTTCAAGGCCATATCGGCTGAATTGAGAAAGCGCGGCCTCTGGCCGGGGCCTACCAGTCAGCAGCGACAGGCGCGGCGACGCCACACCCAGAGAAAGACGACGCTACCCAGAGAACAGTGCTGGATATGGCAGCGCATGATCGGGCGGCAGGTAATCCCATCTCCCCGGAAGATGCCAGCAAAATCAAGAAGCAAAGGCCGTCCTCTACCGGACTGGACGGAGCCAGGCGAGATTACGCGCCACGCCAGAGAACCAGGCCCTATCCAGTAGATCCTCCAGCCAGACAGGATGGTTGGCTTCTGGAGGAATGGCGTACGGACGGCGACCGCTTAACGTTCGGAATGTCGGCTCTTGGACAGATGGCTCTCCCAACTCAAGGCCTTGCAGATGTAGCGCGAGACACCCATTGGTAAGGATTGTCTTCACTTCTTCTTCTTATCTTTGGCGCTTCAGGAGAGCGAAAGACTGGAGCAGATAGAGCCTTTGGGCACGGCGCAAAAAAGATGGCAGCAAAAGCGTGATGAGCTGCTGCATGATAACGTGCAGGCCATAGCTATCCAGGGAACTATTCGAAAAAAGAAAGGAAGCAGTAGCGGATCAGATAGCCGCAACTCAGATCGAAGAACAAGCACGATGATATTAAACAGCTTGAAGAACGACTGAAAGAATAACACGGCCAGGCCTCGACCATGTGGTTTTCCTATACCCTCACCTATGGTACGAGGACGCTACTCACGAGGGCCTGATTGGTGCCCTGGCGACTGGCTGGCCTACCGCCATCATCCAGAGTGACAGGGGCGGCATTGTGGCGGGCAGCAAAGGTTTTTGCCAATGATCACAACGCCAACGGGATGTGGTCATGGATCGCCTGGACAGGAAATGCGATGGATGTACCGAAAGCAGGCCAAGGGAGGACAGGTTACAGGTAGGCGGGTATCTATATCATTAATGATGCAACCTCACCTTCTGGATGCGATAAGCGAGAAAGGAGGGCGAAGCCTGGGACTATCGCCCGTTGCCTGGTTGCCTATCCCGGCCTCGACGATGGGGAGCCGCTGTACAAAAAAACCTCAAGGACTAACTCACCTGAACGGATGCGCGATGATCGTGTACCGGGAAATATTATCCGTAGTATTGCCTGTAAATGAGTAAGCGTTCAAACTAAACCACCAGCCCTTCCATCCTGCCTGCAGCCTTAGAGGTCTGGCGCGGTGCCACAACCAAGTCGAACGCGAGCTCGGGGAGTTTGGTGATTATTCCCTGGTGGCTGATGTAGGCGCAAAGAGCGCGGAGAATGCGGCCCGGATCGCGTGCGTTTTCCATGTGTGGCAGAACAAAGACCAGGCGGGCAGGTCAATGAGGTATGGTCCGGGGTATGGCCTTCATCCCATTGGCATTTGCACGAGGCGCTGCGCCTGTCTTCAGATGCCAGTAAACCTCAGGAACTGAGTGACGCCGAACTACTCAGCCGGTGGCTGCTGACAGAGGGTCGGCCTCACCTTGATGATACACATCTCCTGCAGGCAGCATCGGCTGTCCGATATCTTGCAGTTCGGCCCCTACCGTCTGCGTGATAAGAACCGCCGGGATGCTGCTATCGCTGAGCTGATGCAGCCCGAGGTGTGCCATGTGCGACAAGAAGCGCAGAACAAAAAGAAACTAAATATTGTGAATCCCTGGCTGCTCGATGGGGTGGGCCAATGAACATTAGCAGGTCTTCGCAACCGGGCTGCTATTTTTCGGCGGCTGGACACCCCGATAACCACAAAGGCTTACCTGAGCATGCCTATCATTCACAATACGCAACAATGGCAGCCACTCTAAAAAGATCGATCATTTATTTTATTCTTTGATCTGGTATCAGCACTGGCATACGGCCACCCGGTGACCCTGCTATTCCTGCTAACCCTGCTAATGTTTCATAAAGAAAACTCACTTCTCACCCCTACCTGGTTACCTCCCGGGCCGTCCGGGGTCCTCCCGCGAGGGGCCCATCCACGGGTCAGTAGAGACTCGCGATTTTCGACACATTTTCGGGCCCTATGATCTCGGCATCAGGTTAAATATGAGACATGGACAAACTATACAGTGCCCACAAGTTACTGATATTAAAGATAAATCACAGTTTTTCTTGTCGCAGTAGCGCGTGCGGGTCGCGCTCAAAGACGACAAGCAAGCACCTAAACCGGTCTGGAGGAAAGAATCAGAATTTTCGGATCATTTTTTCGAACAGCCGCCGAGAGCCTTGCAATACAAGCTCTTCGAGGAAAGGCGTTCGATGCGGGAACTTCGAGCCGCGTTTTTTTGCAGACACCTGGATTTTCAGGGGCGTTCCGGTTCCGGTGATATGAAGAAAACTTCCTTAATCAACGCTCTCGCTCAAGATATCGCGGCTGGTTTGCGAGACGGATTGTCGCTGCAGGATGCTGCCGGCTTTGCCTGGGCAACCCATCCGCGCGCCTCGTGGGGCGAGCTGAGCCGTGCGAGAAGTGTTCGACTCAACTCTGGCACCGAATCACAGCTGGCTTACCTAGCTCGTCTGGCGGCGCTTGAGCTGTCCGGCGGCGCCAGCGAGGAGCAGGCCGCCGCTGCTATCTGGTCCCTTGGGCCAGAGCTAAGCGCCCGCCCAGCTAAATCAAGTCATGCGCCTTGCAAGAAAACGCCATGGCATCGACTAATCAGCTTCTCTCGATAACCTCAATCCGATGGTCCCTTCAAGCCGGACACTGAGGAGCGGATCCGTGATGCCTTTGAAGCCTGGATCCATTCCCCGGGAACCCCCCTCCACGAGCACCTGGGCGTTGATCGTCGACAAATTATATTGCGCGAACGCAACCCTCACCTTCTGGCTGCACTGTCCGAGCTGCCCGGTAAACCAGAAGCCCGATGTAAAGCTTCACAAAAATCATTGCTGAATTCGTTGATCAAACTACATACTGACGAGCCAGACCCGGAGTGGCCTGATGTTTTCTGGCATTTATGGCGCGCCTTCCTCTATGACCACCTCGAAAAGGTGCCGCGCACGGCAAAGCGACTGCTCGGAATTTGGAAATCCGAGGCCGTTTGCATTTCCACTGACGAAGGCCAGACAAGCATGACAACTCAAGAAAAACAAAAGTGGCTCGCTGATCTGGCGGTGGAAGCCTGGCAGGAAGCGCCGGCAGAAGTGCGCGAGCTGTTTCGTAGTGCAAATGATCTCTACATAGCGATGCAACGATTGCACGGCATTGATCCTGCGCTGATTTCAGATATGCACGTGCATCCACACACCGAACATTAGGAGTGAACATGGAAAAAACACACGCCTTAAGTGCTATCGCATCGGCGGTCTGGGCAATCACAGATGAAGGAATGAACCTCATCCTTTCGATCGCGCAGCGCGATAATGAATCGCCCGAGGCCGTCGCCGCCAAGCTGGGCCGGCCGCTGATGAATACCCGCAATGTTGAAGACCGCGGCGGTGTGGCTGTGATTCCCATTGCACCGGCCAGATCTTCGCTACGCCAACGTCTTTACCCAGATATCCCGGCGACTTCCTCGACATCCTCGCGCAGGATTTCCGGGCAGTCGGGTGGCCGGATATCCATTCTATCGTACTCATGATTGAGCTGGCGCCGGAGGCATGGCGACCGGCATTGCCGAGTTCGCCGAAATCGTAGCGTGCTGGCAGGCGATTACCGCGTACATCGACGGCGACGGCGCCTCGGCCGCTTACTGGATCGCCGCTGCAGCTGATGAGGTAGTGGTTTCCAAAACCGCGATGGTTGGATCAGTGGGCGCGGTGGTCGGTGTCGATACCCGAAAACCCGACGGGCTCGTTGAGATCGTTTCCAGCCAGTCGCCAAACAAGCGCCCTGACGTGACTACCGACGAGGGTAAAAAACAGGTCCAGACGCGTATTGACGCGCTGGCGCAGGTATTTGTGGAGGACGTCGCGACCTATCGCGGCGTTACTGTCAATACCGTGCTTGAGAAGTTCGGCCAGGAGCAGATCGGTGAGCGGGAGCAGGTGCGGCTGGCGGATATGGCGAATCGCGTTTCCACCTTCGAGGCCCTGATTTCAAAACTAACCGGAGCAACAAACGGGAGCAACACGACGATGACAACAGCTTCAAATCACAGGTCAGGCCGACCGGCGCCCATCGCAACAACTCCGACACCCACGCCGGGCGATTTTGAATCCCTGGCCGGCATGACGCCGGACGCTGTCGAGAAAACCGCCGCGAACTGGTGGGAGCAAGTCCCGTGAACTGCAAAGCCGAGTTCAGGCGCAACGTCCACCCTGATCGCCTATGCCAAAGTGGCCGCGAAAAACCAGCAGTCAGGGCAAAAGGCCGCCAAGGTGCATGAAAGTTACAAATCGACCAAAGCAAACGATCCGGTTGATTTTGACAGCCTGAAAGGTATGAGCGCCGAGGCGGTGAATCAGCAGGCGACCACCTGGTGGCGCAGTCACACGAGCTTGCACAGCCAGTTTGCGAGCGAAGCGAACTTTGCGGCTTACTGCCGGGCACATGCGAACAATCGAGTTCGTATCTGCTAACAACAAAGCAAAGGAGAAAAGGCATGTTGAACATCTTCAGCAACGTGAAAAATTCGATCAAAGAGCTGAACAACCAGCTTTCTGACTACAAGTCTCAGATCGAAGCTAAAACAGCCTGGCTGGAAAAACTGAGAACAGGTCCGATCACGCAAGCCGAGGCGAAAGAAAAGGCCCTCGAGGGTGCTGCTCGAGGCGGATAAATTTCTTGGCTTCTTTTCTGGTGGATACGGGTCGAATCTACAGAGCCCTACCAAAAAACTGAGTCGGTTCGATGTTTTCGGCGCAGTCCCTATGGGCGTTGACCACAATCAGATCACAAAGGAATCGCTGTACTATCTTTTTCAGGAGCAGATCGAACAACGTGTTTGCGACGCGATCGATGCGATGCCCTGGCCTGATATGGATGGACTTCCGCCGCTCTCTGAGCGACCGGCGCTGATTGAAAAAACGATCCAGGAGCTGGACAAACTTCACGAGGAACATGCCGAACTGGTCGAGCAGGCCGAGGCTGCTGGCATACATGTTGATCGAGTCTTCAGTGATGATAAGGCCCGTAAAAAATGGCAGATGAAACAGGTCGAGAAAGCAGCGCGGGATCTTGAAGAATCCGGCGCCTATGTGGGAGGTAAACCGCTCACCTCTGACGATCGCCGGTAATTAATTGGCTCTCATCGTGCAGCACACCGCCACTGGCGATACCGGCAATAACACCAACCCGACGGTCTTCACCTCCTTTGTCACATGGGCGCGGCCGGGGGCAAGTCAGCCTATGACTTCCCGCGGGCTTTCGGGGGCCAGACAACCCGGGAGCCGCGGCGGGAATTAACAACATTCATAAACCGCCCGATTTCGTCGGGCGAATCGAGCTTAAGCAGCATGATCTACCTTAACATCTGATGAACCCCGTGCTTTCGAAGGTGGGGACCGCAACGAGCTTCCGGTGATTGCGTCGGACATCATCTACGAAGGCGCCGCCGTCGGCGACAATGGCAATGGTTATGCCCGACCGCTGCAGGCAGGCGATCCCTTCCGTGGCTTTGCCGAGCAGCGTGCCGATAATGCAAGCGGATCCGCCGGTGACATCAACGTCCGCACCCGGGAAATAGGCAAAGTCGAACTGAGCATTTCCGGGCTGGCCATCACGGACGTCGGCAAGGATGTCTATGCCTCGGATGACAACACCTTTATTCTTACCCAGGGCAGCAACACCCGTATCGGGTATGTCCATCGCTGGGTGGCCTCCGGTGTTGGTGTGGTTGCGTCAAATACCGCTAAAGGCGCCCAATCCGAGTTAATCGATAGTACCGCGGGCACCGTCGATGGCACGTTGTCCGACGTTGGCGCTACATTCGACGGGACTACCCTTAACAATAATTTCGCCGAATTGCGCAGAAAAGACGAACTACTTGTTGCGAAAGATGGGTTGATAATCAGCCGTAGGCGCGGTCCAGGCAGAAGCAATTTACCCGTTGGAGACAAAATGAACGATATCATTAAAATGCGTGACGCGTACCGAGCCGGTTATTGTGTATCCGGTTGCAAGGCATTTTGCGAGCGCCACGGCATCGACTTTAAAAAAATCACAAGAGAAGGCATCGAGGCAAAAGAACTTTTAGACACCGGCGATGCTATGGCTGCAAAAATAGTCGAAAAACATCGTCAGGCTCAGGAGCCCTGATAACATCGCGGGCAAGGTTCGGCGTATGACCATAGAGCGCCACCAGGAGCTGAACAGCTGACGGGTAAGGAGCAGATCGAGAAAGTTTCCGATGCCCTCGGCAAATTCCGAACCACCCAACAAAGGCAAGCCGCTCCCGGATACTTGGCAGCTACGGGATGCGCCGGTGTTCCATCCTTCCATGGTGAACTGACCTTGGAATCACCGAGCCTCGGGTTTACTTTTCTTGATATTTTCGATCAGTCAGCTATTATTGGGTCTGAGGCTCGACCACTGGCCGTAGCATCGGCGGCACTGCGTTCCGACAACGTGGTAGCTTTCACTTTCATTGTCGGGGCCCGGTGAATAAAAAACACCCTTTCGGGGGGGAATAAGCCCGCGGCGCAATCCTACTGTTTGCGTAAGTCAGGCCCTGACACCTTAATTGACTGAGCTGAATCGACATCAGAGAAGACCATCATCGTGAGCGACAACAAACACACTGACGCGTTACGCGCGCACCTCGAAGGCGAGCACCCCAAAGGCACGCACCCTGGGCGTTTCCGGCCTTTCTGTTTTCACAGACCTGGCTATTCCCTACTTTGAAGCTCACTCGAGCCACAAGCCGGACCGGGAAGACCTCGACCAGGCGATCAGTGGCGCTGAAAATTCGTTATTCGCCATCCATAACGGTCTACGTGGAATCGGCCAGCTGATGACCACGGTTGCGGTTGAGGCGCACCCGATCGATGCCAACCTGAACGATCCGGCACCGATCAGTATTTTGACCCTGCAGGACGTTTCAGGGCTGATTGAGCAGCTGGCCGAGACCGCCGGCAGTCTCACCGGCACGCTGGAAGAACTGCGCCATGCGCGAGCGAAGCTGAACCACTGACCCAGCCGGGACAGTGACGAAAAAAGGGCCGCATCAAGCGGCCCTTTTTTTGCCCCCAGCATGTAGGGATTGGGATTACAGCTGTTTCCGTACAATTTCCGTATTCCGTAAAAAGAAAGCCCCGCGCTGACGCGGGGCTTTTCTTTTTTCTCTTACTTTTCAGTATGTTATCTGGCGTCCCCAAGGGGATTCGAACCCCTGTTGCCGCCGTGAAAGGGCGGTGTCCTAGGCCAACTAGACGATGGGGACGAAAAACGTTGTGTTATTCGTCGTCAGGGCGCGACAGCTGCGACATCACAGTGCCCGCCAATAGTACTACAAACCCTACTGGCACGACGCCGAGCCACTGTATGCCCGCGCTGTCCTGATTGACAAACATCGCACCGAATCCCGCAATCACACCCAGTATGATGAGTATGATCCCGAGATACACAGCAAAGCGTCCGGCCAGTTTCACGCGTCACCTCGCTGTGGTCTCTGGTGGAGCTAGGCGGGATCGAACCGCCGACCTCTTGCATGCCATGCAAGCGCTCTCCCAGCTGAGCTATAGCCCCGAAAATCGAGAGCGCGCAATTTACGATAGCGGCCCGGGCATGTCAATCATTTGCCTGTGATTTTTCCGTGATTCCGTCAGATTTCAGCTATTTGCAGCATCTTTCACCACTGTGCCAGGACGTTTTAACTCCCGGCCGATTTCTGCTCGATTTTCGCCCAGGTATCGCGCAGAGTAATCGTGCGATTGAACACCGGCAGCCCGCCCTCGCGGTTTTGCGGATCACGGCAGAAATAGCCCTCACGTTCGAACTGAAAGACCTCGCCAGATTGCGCCCCGCCCAGACTCGTCTCCACCAGGCTGGTGGTCAGCGTGCGCAGGGAATCGGGATTAAGGTGGGCGGTCCAGTGCTGGCCGTCTTTGGCGCTGTCTGGATTGGGGTGGCTGAACAGGCGATCATAGAGCCGAATCTCGGCCACAACCGCATCAGCGGCATTGACCCAGTGAATCACCCCCTTGACCTTGCGCCCCTCGGGATTGGCACCCAGGGTGTCAGGATCATAACTGCAATGCAGCTCGATAATCTCTCCATGCGCGTCCTTGACGACTTCATCACACCGGATCACATACGCATTGCGCAGGCGCACTTCACCACCACTGACCAGGCGCTTGAATTTCTTGTTGGGCGCCACTTCCATGAAATCCTCGCGATCGATCCAGACCTCGCGGCTGAAACTGATCTGACGGCTACCCATGGCCTCATCCTGCGGATGGTTGGGTGCCGCCAGTTGCTCGCCCTGCCCTTCGGGATAATTGGTAATGATCACCTTGAGCGGATGCAGGACAGCCATGCGACGCGGTGCAGCACGATTGAGGTCCTCGCGGATACTGTTCTCCAGCACACCCATCTCGACAAAGTTGTCCGACTTGGTGACGCCAATACGCTCGCAGAAATCGCGCAACGCGGCCGGTGTATAGCCTCGGCGACGTAATCCGGCAATGGTCGGCATGCGCGGATCGTCCCAGCCTTCCACAAAGCCCTGCTCGACCAGTTCGGTCAGTTTACGCTTGCTGGTCACAGTATGTTCCAGTGTCAGGCGAGAGAACTCGATCTGTTGCGGGTGATGCGGGGTCTGCAGGGTGTCCAGAAACCAGTCATACAACGGACGATGATCCTCGAATTCCAGGGTGCAGAGCGAGTGGGTAATTCCCTCGATCGCATCCGACAGGCAATGAGTAAAATCGTACATCGGATAGATACACCATTCTTCACCGGTCTGATGATGTATCACGCCATGGCGAATCCGGTAAATGGTTGGATCGCGCAAATTGATGTTGGGCGAAGCCATGTCGATCCTGGCCCGCAGGACTTTTTCGCCGTCCTGGAATTCGCCGGCCCGCATGCGGGAAAACAAATCGAGGTTTTCCTCGACGCTGCGCTCACGATAGGGACTGTCCCGGCCCGGCTCGGTCAGGGTGCCGCGGTATTCGCGGATCTGCTCGGCATTGAGATCACACACATACGCCTTGCCCCGTTTGATCAGCTGCACGGCGTAATCGTGCAATTGTTCAAAATAATTAGACGCAAACAGCAGCTCATTCCATTCATAACCCAGCCATTGTACATCCTGCTTGATCGCCTCGACGAACTCGACATTTTCCTTGTGCGGGTTGGTGTCATCGAAGCGCAGGTTACAGGTGCCGTTATAGTCCCAGGCAATACCGAAGTTCAGCACGATCGATTTGGCATGGCCGATATGCAGATAGCCGTTGGGTTCGGGTGGAAAGCGAGTCGCCACCCGCCCCCCGTGTTTACCAGCGGCCCGATCGGCATCAATGATCTGGCGAATAAAATTAGCGGGTTTGGTTATGTTGCTGCTCATATTAAGGTTCAGTCCGTGTGTGGCGGGCTTATTGTGCGGCGCGCTGCTGTATATAGTCCAGCGCCATATCGATACGACGGAGGCAGGGCTCGCGTCCGATCAGGTAGACGGTCAGATCCAGTGAAGGTGATGGCGCGCCACCGGTTACCGCCATACGCAACGGCATACCGATCTTGCCCATTTTCAGTTCCAGTTCCTCGGCCGTGCTGTGAATCACCGTATGGATGGCCTCCTGTTCCCAGGTTTCCAGCGCGGCCAACTTGTTGCGGATCCGTTGCAAAGGCTCAGCCGCGGCGACCTTGAGTTGTTTGCTGGCCACTTTCTCATCATAACTGTCGAAATCGCGATAGAAAAACTGACAAATGTCCGCCAGTTCCTTCAGTGTCTGGGCCCGTTCGCGCTGGGCTTCGACCACGGCAAGGATATCCGGTCCTTCGCTGGGATCGATATTCAGTTGACCCAGGTGATAACCCAGGTGATGGGCAATATAGCCCGGATCGCTGTTTTTCAGGTATTGCTGGTTCAGCCACAACAGCTTGCTGATATTGATGCTGGAAGCCGAGTTGTTGACCTCGGCAAGGTCAAACAGCTGCACCATCTCATCCAGGGAAAAGATTTCCTGGTCGCCGTATGACCAGCCCAGGCGCACCAGGTAGTTGAGCAACGCCTCGGGCAGATACCCTTCCTCGCGATACTGAATCACACTGACCGACTCGCCATGCACCCGCTTGGAGAGCTTGGCGCCATCCTCGGCCAGAATCATCGGCAGATGGGCATAAACCGGTACAGTCGCGCCCAGGGCCTTGAGAATATTGGCCTGGCGCGGCGTGTTGTTGAGATGGTCGTCACCACGAATCACATGGCTGATCTGCATATCATGATCGTCCACCACCACGGTCAGATTATACGTGGGCGCGCCATCGGAACGACGGATGATCAGATCATCCAGCTCCGAATTTTGCACAATCACCCGGCCGCGAATCAGATCGTCGATCACGACCTGCCCTTCCAGCGGATTTTTAAACCGGATGACATGCGGCTCATCCTCGCTGACCTCGCGATGCCGGCAGTGACCGTCGTAGCGAGGCTTCTCCTTGCGCGCCATCTGCGCCTCGCGCAATTCATCCAGACGTTCGCGGCTGCAGTTGCAGCGATAGGCATGCCCCTCGGCCAGCAGCCGTTCAATGATTTCGTTATACCGCTCGAAGCGCTCGGTCTGGTAGAACGGCCCCTCGTCGTATTCCAGGCCCAGCCAGGTCATCCCCTCGAGAATGGCATTGACCGACTCGGCGGTGGAGCGCTCCAGATCGGTGTCCTCGATGCGCAGCACAAAGCGGCCTCCATGTTTGCGGGCATATAGCCAGGAAAACAGCGCGGTGCGAGCCCCGCCGATATGCAGGTAACCGGTGGGACTGGGGGCAAAACGGGTGCGAATGGACATGAAAACCGAATCCTTGAAAAATATGTCATACTGCGGCTGTTGAAAGGGGTATTGTACTCGCCACGCGGCAAAAATGCAGTCCTGGCGCAGTATTGGCGACCGACAGGTCGGATCGCATGACCGGTTGGTAGCCCGGCCCGCAATGGCCATGGCAACCGCGGATTTTCCTAAAGTCTGCGCGACACCGACCGATTACACTTAAGTCACGAATCAACTGCCTGGCAGTGACAATAACAACTCGAAAGTCAGGGAATCTTTCGGAGAAGGATCATGGAAGCACGCTACCGTTTGTCTCGCAGAAAGGCACTCAATATCACCAGAGCCCCCCTAACACATCGGAGATGGCCATGACGATTGTGTTGGATGATGATCAGCAGACGGAGGCCTGTGAGATCGATCCCCGCTCCATGGCGCAGTTTCTGGAACACTGCACGCACTACAGCCTGCCGAAAAAAAGCGTCGTGGTTCGTGCCGGCGATCCGGGCGACACGCTCTACTACATTATCGAAGGCTCGGTGAGCGTCATGCTGGAAGACAGCGGGGAAGATGGCCACGAAATCGTACTCGCCTATCTCAACAGCGGAGATTTTATCGGCGAGATGGGGCTATTCTATCGCACCAAGAATCGCACGGCGCTGGTGCGCACCCGTACACCCTGCAAGCTGGCCCGCATCAGCTACGATGAGCTAAACCGGCTGTTCGAAAACGAGCTTCGGGATGCCCAGCCCGACATTCTCAAGGCCGTGGGTTTGCAGCTGTCACAACGGCTGATCACCACCAATCGAAAAGTCAGCCAGCTGGCCTTTATGGACGTTACTGGACGCATTGCACGCACACTACTGGACATGTGTGCCCACCCGGAAGCCATGTCCCATCCGGCGGGGACCCAGATCCACGTCTCACGCCAGGAGCTGGCCCGGATTGTGGGATGTTCGCGCGAAATGGCTGGCCGGGTACTGAAAAGCCTGGCCGAGCAAAAAATAATCGAAGTGCAGGGAATGGATATCGTGGTTTATCACGAGCGCTGAGGGACCACGCTCGCGCAGGCCGATCGGCTTTCACTTCAGGTTAAACAGACGCTCAAACCGAGACAGTTCCAGAATCTGGCGCACACGTTTCGATGCTCCCTGCAGGGTCACCTGCGCCCTCTCACCACCAGCCTGTTCTCGCAGCCAGAGCAACAACCCCAGCGCCGCGCTGTCCATCTGTTCGGTGCGGCTTAGATCCACCACGTAGCACTGTACCTGCTCATCGGGTTCAAAAACGTCTCTGAACGCCTTGTGCAGGTTATAGTCGAAGTCTCCCTCAACCTGAATAATCAGTGTCTTGCCATCATCAGTGAACTGGGAACTGACCGTCATACCAACCCCTGCCGCCGCCGATTTAGCCAAACTAGTGAAAATAGTGGCCCTGATAGCGGTGTTGTGCAATTCATACCAGACAAAAAAAATCCCCGCTCAATTGGCGGGGAATCTAAATTTGCGCAATTCTTGCGCAGGGGGAGGAAACACAACAATCAATACAACAAAACATCGCTCTCTCACTTTGTCCGGACCAACAATTTTCTCCGGGCTTGATCAGTTTTTCGGCAGCCGGGGCAAGCGACTTTAATCTTTTTTGATCCATCGCAAGCGCTTGTTTTTAAATGATAAATGAGATTTTTGCCGGAACGGCCATGGCTTACGGCTCAAGGCGGCGCCACAGACACTGGCCGTCACTGGCCCCGTCGATGGTGTCCAGGCGGGCCTGATGGGCGCGCAACTCGTCCTCGCTGGCGTGCAGGATTTTCAGAGGCGGGCGATCTGCCGCCAGGGGACGACGTGTTTCGGGCCGTCCGGTTGCCTCGCTGGCACCCCGCCCCTCCAGGGAAAGGGTCACCTGCCCGCCGGTCATGGCCAGATAGACTTCCGCCAGGATCTCGGCGTCGAGCAGCGCGCCGTGCAGTTCACGCGAGGAATTATCGATGGAATAACGCTTGCACAGGGCGTCGAGGTTGTTTTTCTGCCCCGGGTGCAGCTGGCGCGCCATCACCAGGGTATCGATCACCCGGCAGAAATCGTCGACCGGCTGGCTCCCCGCCTCCAGGCGCCTGAGTTCGTGGTTGATAAACCCGACATCGAACGGCGCATTGTGGATAATCAGCTCGGCACCGCGGATGAAATTGACAAAATCCTCGGCCACTTCGACAAAGCGGGGTTTGTCAGCCAGAAACTCGCTGGTGATACCGTGTACCTCAACCGCCCCCTCGTCGATCTCCCGCTCGGGGTTGATGTACTGGTGATACCGGTTATTGGTCAAACGCCGGTTGACCAGCTCGACACACCCGATCTCGATGATCCGGTGGCCCTGGGCCGGCTCCAGGCCGGTGGTTTCGGTGTCGAGGACGATCTGCCTCATGACCAGGTACCAGGGACGAGGGACGAGGGACGAGTAAAAACGTTAGTCATGTGCATGTAGCGAAGATTATCGCAATTCTGACGGAGTTTCACGCCTTGAACCGGCATAAACATCAGCCTCGTCCCTCGTCCCTCGTCCCTCGTCCCATCGATGAGTTGCTGGGCAACTCATCGATCCCGAGATTGGCGAGTTGATCGGCGATCTCGTTCTCGTCATGGCCGCTGTGGCCCTTGACCCAGTGCCAGTGTACCTTCGGATGCTTTTGCACCGCGGCGTCCAGGCGTTGCCAGAGGTCCACGTTTTTGACCGGTTTTTTGGACGCGGTTTTCCAGCCGCGTGCCTTCCAGTTGGCCAGCCATTCGCTGATGCCTTTTTGCACATAGGTCGAGTCGGTGGTCAGGTGCACTTCGCAGGCCCGGGAGAGGCTCTCCAGCGCCTGGATGGCGGCCATCAGTTCCATCCGGTTGTTAGTGGTCTGCGGCTCACCGCCGTGCAGCCGTTTTTCATGGCCGTTATAGCGCAGCAGCACCCCCCAGCCACCGGGACCGGGATTGCCGCGGCAGGCACCGTCGGTAAAGGCTTCAACGATCTGACTCAAAACGGGCTCCTTTGTGTTGTCTTTCATTATTCAGCGGCTTGGCCAGACCGCTGACGGCGATGCGCCGCCGCGCCCGCCAGCGCGGGCGGATCGGGGTCAGGGTTGTGACCCGCTTGCGCGCCACCAGCAGAAAGCCGCCGCCGAAAAAGGGCCACAGGCGTTGCCCGAGCCGCTCCATAAACATCAGCTTTTGCATCAACCGGGGCCGCTGCCAGGGGGGCCGGTAGCAATAGCGACGCTGTTGCACCACATCGAAACCCAGCAGGGCCAACCAGTCCTTGAGCCGGGTCAGGGTCATAAAATGGCCACACCAGGGCAGCTGGCCTTTGCCGCCGCGAAACAGCCGGATCAGTCCCCACAGGCTGACGGGATTGAAGCCCAGAATGACCACATGTCCTTCGGGAATCAGGCTACGCTCCACTTCCCGCAAGACGGTGTGCGGATCGTTCGAAAACTCCAGCACATGGGATAACACCACCACATCCAGGGTATCGGGGCTGAACGGCAGGGCCGTCGGCTCAAGACACAATACCCGCTCGTCCCGGCCCGCCGCGCGGCTGTCGGGATCGAGCCGGGTGCGCATACGGTGATTGACCCGGCTGGTGCGCAACATCGCCGCCTCCGCGGGGCTGCCCATATGCAGCAGATGATAGCCGAACAGATTCACCAGCTCCGTATCCAGCTGCTGTTGCTCCTGCTCGGCCAGCAAGCACCCCAGACGGGTGGTATACCATTGCTCGAGCCGTGGCCCCATCCGTTCCCCGCCCGAACAACGGTGGAATCGGCGCAGCCCGCTTTTTTGACGACGTAGCTTCATGCTCTTTCGATCAATGACCGCTTCAAACCTGTCACAGTATGCCCGCTCCGGGCTGATGGGGGAATCTTTCCCCGGCCGGCGATAAAGCTTGACCACCTGGTTCACAGTTTTTACTATCTGAATTCACTATAGTCAGTCGCCAACCCCTTGAATTGATAACAACAATATGACGCGCATACTGATCGTTGTTCTGCTGACGGCGACCCTGAGTGGCTGCGCTCTGCCCTCATCTTCCCCCTCTGAAAACCCCGTCGAACCCGTCGAGAAGACACCGGAACAGGTCGCGACGGTGGTGGGGGATGCGCCGTTTCCGCTTTTGATGCGCGACGAGACGATCGTCTCCCAACTGTCGAACGAGCCGGCGCCGCCCCCGGACATCTGGCGACGGATTCGGGCCGGATTTGACCTGCCGGACATCGACCACGCACGCGTCGAGCAACAACTCAGCTGGTATGCCCGTAATCCCGAATACATGCAGCGGGTTGCACAACGGGCCCGGCCCTATCTGTACTATATTGTCGAAACCCTCGAGCAGTACAATCTGCCGCTGGAGATCGCCCTGCTGCCGATCGTCGAAAGTGCCTTTCAACCGTTTGCCTACTCCCATGGGCGGGCGTCGGGTATCTGGCAATTTATTCCTTCGACCGGACGGCTCTATGGACTGAAACAGAACTGGTGGTACGACGGTCGCCGCGATATTTATGCCTCCACCGAAGCAGCCGCCAAATTTCTCAAGCGCATGCATGATTATTACGACGGTGACTGGATGCACGCCCTGGCCTCCTATAACTCCGGCCTCGGTAATGTGAATCGCGCCATTCGCCGCAACCAGGTCCGCAATCGCCCGACCGATTTTTTCTCACTGAATCTGCCGCGTGAGACTGAAGCCTATGTGCCCAAACTGCTGGCATTGAAAAAACTGATCGAGGCACCACAGGAATACGGTCTCACGATCGATCCGATTCCCGATGAAGCCTATTTTGCCCGGGTCGACATTCAGGGGCAGATCGATCTAGCCAGGGCCGCTGAGCTGGCCGATCTCGATCTGGATGAACTCTATCGACTCAATCCCGGTTACAACCGCTGGGCCACGGCGCCCGACGGACCGCATTACCTGCTCTTGCCCAAAGACTCGGTCGCAACCTTTGAAAAGCGACTGGCCGGGCTGGACCGTCACCAGATGGTCACCTGGCAACGCTACCGCATACGCCAGGGCGACACTCTGAGTGGGATTGCCGCGCGTTATAACACCAGCATCAATACCATCAAACGCATCAACCAGCTGCGCGGCACCCTGCTGCGCGAGGGGCAGAGCCTGATGATCCCGGTAGCCAGCCAGCAACCGGAAAATTATCGACTCAGTCAGACCCAGCGCACCCAGCGGTTGCAAAACCGACCGCGCCAGGGCAACAAGATCACCCATGTGGTGCGCCCCGGCGATACGTTCTGGGAGCTGGCGCAACGCCACAGCGTCAGCGTTCGGGCCCTGGCCGCCTGGAACGCCATGGCCCCCGGCGACCCGCTCAAACCGGGACAAAGCCTGATCATCTGGTCACGCCGCAGCGATCAGGCCGCGCTGAATCCGGATCAGATCGCTTTGCCAGCCCAACGCAGCCTGACCAAGCGAATCGGCTACCGCGTACGCCGGGGCGACTCTCTGGCGCGTATCTCGCAAAAATTCCGCGTCAGCATCGGCCAGTTGCGCAAATGGAACAACCTGCCGGTCGGCAAATACCTGCAACCGGGGCAACGGCTGACCCTGTATGTCGATGTCATGCAGACATCCAGCTAATCCTTTTCTCCAGAGTGGATGTTTTTAACGCGGAGTTCGCAGAGGCGCGGAGAAATAGATTGATAAAGAAACTTCGGCGATCCTGAATCCTGATCCGACAAAGGCTGCATGACTAAATTACTGTTCCTAAAAGGTATGCAGAAGCGTAGATCAGGTTGCGCGCAGCGCTACCTGACATTCTGCGTATCAGCAGGTGTATCACGCAGGCTAACGCCAGCGTGACCTGTAAGATTAACCAGAGTATAAAGCGCGCATAAATTTGGAGCGGTTATTTAGACTATCCAACGCTATGCCGGATCTGCTAACACATGATCCGGCCTGCGACGTTCGAACCGGCAAATCACCCGATTATTATTCTCTGCGCCTCCGCGCCTCCGCGACCTCTGCGTTATTTTTGTCAGGCGCAAAGAAGAGAACATTGGCCCACTCCGTCCCGGCATAGACTTAACCACCGAAGCGCTCATCCGACACTGACCATCAGCGGCTGAACTGAACCCGCGGTACCGCCGAGAGCAATTTTCGGGTGTATTCGTGTTGCGGCTCGCGGCTGATGCGATCGGTGGGACCGCGTTCCACGATTCGCCCCTCGTTCATCACCAGCATCTCGTCGCTGACATACTCCACCACGCCGATATTATGGGTGATAAACAGTAAGGTCAGATCCCGTTCCCGGCGCAATTCCAGCAACATTTGCAGGATCTCGGCCTGCACCGATACATCCAGCGCGCTGGTCACTTCATCACAAACGATGAAACGCGGATTGAGCGCCAGGGCGCGGGCGATGCCGATACGCTGACGCTGGCCGCCGGAGAATTCATGCGGAAAGCGCCACACATAATCGCCCTTGAGATGCACCCGTTCCAGGATCTGTTTGGCCAGCTCCAGACGCTCCTCCTTTGACTCACCGATGCCGTGCACCTTCATCGGCTCGGTCAACGTCGCCGCGATGCTCAGACGCGGATTGAGCGACGACATGGGGTCCTGAAAAATGATCTGCATTTCCCGTCGCAACGGTTGCAGCGCCCTGCGCGGGAGCGAGGTAATCTCGCGGCCGTCGAAATGGATCCGACCGGCGGTGGGATCGGTCAGGCGCAGAATGGCCCGTCCCAGGGTGCTTTTGCCGCAACCGGACTCCCCCACCAGCGCCAGAATCTGGCCTTTGGGTATGCGCAGATCGATCCCGTCGACCGCCCTGACGTAATCGACGGTCCGCCGCAACAGTCCCTTCTTGACGGGAAAATGGACTTCCACCTGCTGCAGATCGAGCAGGATGTCGCTCGACTTGCTGTGTTCGCTGTCGTGGGTAATCACCTCGCGCGGCAAATTCTCCGGCAGCGCCGCCAGCAGCTTGCGGGTATAGGGATGCCGGGGCTGGTTGATCATCTGCTGCAGGGGACCCGATTCGACAATCTTGCCGGTTTGCATGACCGCCAGCCGATCGGCCATTTGCGAGACCACCCCGAAGTCATGGGTGATAAACAAAATGGCCGTGCCGCGCCGCTGTTGCAGATCCTTCATCAGGCGCAGTATCTCGGCCTGCACGGTGACATCCAGGGCCGTGGTCGGCTCATCGGCGATCAGCAAATCGGGTTCACAGGCCATGGCCATGGCGATCATCACCCGCTGGCGCTGGCCGCCGGAAAGACGATGCGGATAATCATCGATGCGCTCGGCGGCGTGGGGAATCTTGACCTGCTCCAGCGCGGTGATCGCCCGGTTGCGCGCCTCGGTCTCATCCATGTCCGGGTTGTGCAGCAGTAAGGCTTCGATGATCTGATCGCCGACCGAGAACACCGGGTTCAGCGAGGTCATCGGCTCCTGGAAAATCATCGCGATGCGCGAGCCGCGGATATTCAGTGTCCTGGCCGGATCAAGCCGGAGCATATCCACCTGCTCGGTCTGGCCGTTGTTATGCCGATACTCGAACAGCACCCGGCCCCCCGGATGCTCGCTGATATCCGGCGGTAACAACTGGATAATCGACAGCGCGGTCACCGACTTGCCGCTGCCCGATTCGCCGACCAGGCAAAAGGTTTCCCCCTTGTTGATCTCGAAACTGACATCATCCACCGCGCGGATCATCTCGTCGCCGCTACGCAACCAGGTATGCAATCCGTCCACTTTGAGTAATCGGCTCACGTCGACCTCACCGGGCGGACTTTTTCAGATGGGGATCGATGGCATCGCGCATGGATTCCCCGATCAGGTTGTAGGCAAACACCGTCAGGAAAATGGCCCCGCCGGGGAAGGCCGCCATCCACCAGTTGAAGGTGGCCGCCTGTACCGCCTGGTTCAGCATCTGTCCCCAGGAGGGATCATCCACCAGCCCCAGGCCGAGAAAACTCAACGTGGCCTCGGCCAGGATCGCGGAGGCCACCCCGAAGGAGGCTGCCACCAGCACCGGCGCCATGCCGTTGGGCAGAATATGCCGAAACAGAATCGAATACAGCGGCAGTCCGCAGGCAATTGCCGACTGGACGAATTCCTGTTGCCGCAGCTTGAGAAACTCCGCCCGCACATAGCGGGCAAAACCGGTCCAGCTTGTGATGCCGATGATGATCATCATCACGTAGAGGTTGCGGCCGAAAAAAGCGACGAAGGTCAAGAGTAAAAACAGAACCGGGATCGCCTCGAAGATTTCCACCAGCCGCATGCCCAGCATGTCGTAAATGCCGGAGAAATACCCCATCAGCCCGCCGATCAGGGTGCCGATGATCATGGCAATTCCGGTGGCGACAAAACCGATCCCCAGCGCGATACGCGAGGCATGGATCATGCGGCTCAACACATCGGCACCGTTTTCATCGGTGCCGAACCAGTGTTGGCGTTCGCTCGCGCTCAGCGGCGCTTCCAGGCCGGTATCCCCGGCGTCGCGCAGATAATCCTTGGGTGAATAGGGAATCGGCGCGCTGATCACCCAGTCATAGGCGCCGGCCCGCTGCTTGTCCCGGTATTCCTCGTAGACACTCAGTTTCGGCGGGGAAACCAGCGCGTTGCACAGCACCGTGGCAACCAGCGCGATCAGCAATAATATGCCAAACCGGATCCGCAAACGGATTCTGGTAATAAACCCGAGGGCCACGGCGCTGAAAAAAATAATCAACAAAGTCACATCGGCCGCGCCAAGATAGCGCAACAGGGGACTGGCCAGCGTTCCCTGCTCCCTCAACAGCAGGGGATGGCTGTTGGCCAGCAGGGGCGCAAACACGGCCACGAACACCAGCAAGCCGATCCAGGCCAGGCCGATACGCGCGGCCCATTTGGTAAACACCTCGCGCATAACCTGGACCGCATAACTGCGTTGTTGTCTTGGCTCACTCATAACTGACCCGCGGATCGGCAATCGCATAACAGAGATCGGCCAGCAAATAGCCCAGCAGGGATAACAGCGCCCCGATCAGGGTAATGGACAGCACCAGTTCACGATCCCGCGTCTGGACCGCTTCGACGGCCAGCTTGCCCATCCCGTCGATACTGAACAGGGCTTCGACAATAATGGACCCGCCCAGCAGGCTGGGCAGCAAGGCGGCCGCCACCGTGATCAGGGGCAGCAGACTGTTGCGAAAAACGTGTCGCCACAGTACCTGTTTCTCGGGCACCCCTTTGGCCCGGGCGGTGCGCGCATAATCGGACAACAGATTCTCCAGCACCGCGCTGCGTGTCAGTTTTGCCAGAAAGGCAAAGCCGCCGTAGGACAGACACAACACCGGCAGGATCAGATGCCAGAGTCGATCCAGCAGGAAACCGCGGATAAACTCGCCCTGCATGAAATAGACGGCAATGCCCGCCCCGATCCCCGCACCGAGAATCCCCAGCAGGGTGGTACGCAGGGCAGCGTAGTCGGTATAGCCGATCAACCCGAGACAGGCCGCCAGCACCGCGCTGATCAGCATCACGGTCAGCCACGCTGTCTCGCCGGGCAAGGCGCCGGCCATCACCGCCCCCAGCAGCGCGCCCAGTGCCGCCATCAACCCGGTGCGCCAGCGGCTTGCGCCACGCAGGCTCAGCATAATGAACAGCGCCATGGATAACGCCATGGCCACAAACAGCAGCAGGAGATCACCGAAGGAACGCCAGTGAGGCATGAACGGCATGTCCAGTGCCTCGCGCCGATTCAGTCCGCCGGTGGGAAACCAGTGCCAGTACTGATCGCTGGCAAAAAAGCCGATCAGCAACACCCCCGCCAGCATGGTCGGCACCGACCACAGACCCAGCAGAGTCACGCCCGAGCCGACATCAAAGGCCTTGCCGCGCTGGGTGGCGGCATGCACCCCGATGGCGATCGCCACCACGTAGATTAGCGGAATGGAAAGAATGTTCAGCAGCAAGGTAATCGGCAACCGCTCCTCGATCAGATCCGCGACCGGGCGCCCATAGCGAAAGCTGGTGCCCAGCTCGACCCCCTTGGTCAGTGAAAAACCGTCCACCCGGTTGTCCTGATCGAAGGTAAAACCGATCGGCGAGATATTGTTCAGCCAGCGCAGATATTGCACCGGTGCCGGCTGATCCAGTCCATAGAGGCGATTATAGTACTCCTCCATCGCCTTTTTGACTTCCGGCTCCAGGTTCTGCCCTTCCACCAGGCTCTGGGCACTGATGCCCCCCGGTGCCGCGGCCATGACGGCGAACACCACGAGGGTGATCCCGAGCAGGGTCGGGATCATCAACAGCAGGCGGCGAAGTATGTAGGTATGCATCGGGCGAGCGTTGCCGGATCAACTAGCGTTTATATTTCTGCATATCCATGGGCACATAAATTTCCACCGGCAGAATCCCCAGGTTCAGCCCCAGATTGGTGTTTTGCAAATTCCTGATGCGCTGATCGATAAACACCAGCGACTCGCGCCGCATCAAGAAGGTATAGGGTTGATCGTCATGTAAAATGCGCTCGGCTTCCCGCCACAATGGCATCCGCTTTGACTCCTCTACCGTGCCGCGTGCCTGCTCGATAAGCCGATCAAGCTGTTCATTTTTATAACCGACGAAATTATCGCCACCGGATTCGATCTGCTTGCTGTGGAAGATCTGGTAGATATCGGTTTCCACCCCGCTGGTCCAGCCCAGGGTAATCGCATCGAAATCGCGCTTGTTGATCAGATCCAGCATCACCGACCATTCGGTGGGTTTGGGGATCAGGGAGATACCGGCCCGGGCATAGAGGTCCTTGAGAAACAGCACAATCCGCCGGGTATCCTCGCTGTCCTGGAAAAACACCAGTTCAAATTCGAACGGCTTACCGTTTGCTCCTTCCAGCATACCGTCAGCGTCGCGATCGCGATAACCGGCCTCGCCCAGCAACCGGCGGGCCTTGTCCAGATTAAACTGGCGCGCTTCCAGTGCCGGATCGTGCTGATCGCTGCGCGGATTGAACGGACTGATCGCCACTTCGGCGTAACCGAGCATGATCTCGTCGATAATGCGCTGCCGATCGGTCAGGTAAGTCATGGCCTGGCGCACGCGCTCATCGGCAAAACGGGTCGCTTTGCCGTTGCGTTGCTGGTTCCAGCCGATGTAGCTGTAGCCGGCGGTGGGACTCATGTATTCAAAGCGCTGACTGCGGGACATCAGCGACTTATCATCGAGCAAAGTCTGGTATTCACGCGGCCGGGCATTGTAGGCATCGATATCACCGTTACGAAACGTAGTCAGGCGCGCAGCATCGTTCTGGATCACTTTCCACATCACCCGATCAAACGAGGGCTGCAGCCCCCAGTAACGCGGATTGCGCTGCAGTTCCACCAGCCCCTGATCCGGTGTCCAGCCTTTGGGATCGGCGAGTCGATACGGTCCCGACCCCAGCAGCAGGCCCTTGGACTGGTTAAAGGTTTCCGGCTTGTCGAGATAGGGTTCGTAAAAGTGACGCGGCATGATGGCCATGCCACCGGCCAGCGCCAGGCTGTTGAAATAGGGTTCCTTGAATTTAAACACCACTTCATGCGGGCCGGTAGCCTTCACGCTCTCGATCTTGTCGTAGATGGCCCGTTCGCGCGGCGCGGCGATGGCCGGGTTCTGGATAAATTCGAAGGTGAAGACCACATCGTCGGCATCCAGGGGTTCGCCGTCGGAAAATTTGACGCCCTCGCGCAGCTGGAAGGTAAAACTCAGCCCGTCGTCGCTGACCTGCCAGTCGCGGGCGATCATCCCCACCCATTCGAGCGAGTCGGGATCGCGGGTCAACAGGGACTCCTGGACATAGGACTGCACCTGCGAGGCATAGGCATCACTGGAAACCAGCGGGGTGATGGTCTTCAGCCCGGTGCCAAAGGAGTCCACCAGCCAGTCACCGCGGGCAAAATCGGGCTGGCGGGTGGCGGCCCGTGCGCGCGCGAACGCCGCTGACTCGGCCGCCGTCTGCCCGGCTGCGCCGCCCTCGCTGACGATGGCGCCACGATCAAGACGCGACTCCAGGCGATTGATCGCACCCCGCAGTGCCCGCAGATCCTCCGCCTGCTCGTTCATGATCCGCTGCATCCCGGCCATTTCGCCCCACTGGCGATCGACCATGTACATCGATAACAGCAGAGTAATGAACAACAGGGCCAGAAAGGCAAACAGGAAGAAGTCTTTAAACGTGAAGCGTTTTTCCATGACGGGGCTCACTACGCCTTTATCGTTATAACTTATATTTCGTGACTGCGATGGTACACTATTTTTAAACCCGGTCGAGACTCAGAATAACTACCCCGCCGCCGGCAAACAAGCCGTGGAACACGCTGCAAGCCTTCCCCTGGCTGGTAAATTTCGGTACCTTATGCCGATGTCGGCGACCGTCCAGGGCGTCCGCAACCGAATTCAATCAACTCAATTGCAGGGTGAACTATGGGATTTCTACAAGGGAAACGCGCGTTGATCGTCGGTCTCGCCAGCAACCGCTCCATTGCCTGGGGCATCGCCCAGGCCATGCACCGCGAGGGCGCCGAACTTGCCTTCACCTATCAGAACGACAAACTCGAGGACCGGGTCGCCAAAATGGCCGCCGAACTCGATTCGGAAATTACCATTTCCTGTGACGTCAGCAGCGACGAGGAGATCAGCAAGGTCTTCGATCAGCTGGACAATTACTGGGACGGCCTGGATATTATCGTGCATTCGGTCGCTTACGCGCCGCGCAATGAACTGGAAGGCGATTATCTGGACGCGGTGACCCGCGACGGCTTTCGCACCGCGCACGAGATCAGCTCCTACAGCTTCGCGGGCCTGGCCAAGGCCGGCCGCAACATGATGGAGGGGCGTGACGGCGCCCTGCTGACCCTCAGCTACCTGGGCGCCGTGCGCGCCATGCCCAATTACAATGTCATGGGCCTGGCCAAGGCCAGCCTGGAAGCCAACGTGCGCTACATGGCCCAGAGCCTGGGGCCCGACGGCATCCGCGTCAACGCTATCTCCGCCGGCCCGATCCGAACCCTGGCCGCGGCCGGGATCGGCAACTTCAGAAAAATGCTCACCGAAGTGGAAAACACCGCCCCGCTGCGCCGTAATGTCACCATCGAGGACGTCGGCAACGCCGCCGCCTTCCTCTGCTCCGACCTGGCCAACGGCATCACCGGCGAGGTGACCTACGTCGACTCCGGCTACAGCACCATCGGCATGCGCCCACTGGGCGACGAATAAATCCGAAACCAGAAATACTCACCACCAAGACACAAAGACACCAAGTTAAAAGCTCAATTCTTCTGAACAGTTTTCTTCGTGTCTTGGCGTCCTGGTGGTGAAGCCTTTCCTCGTCCCTCGTAACTCGGCCCTTCTGGTAAAGCGGCGAAGATTTATGCCGATTTCACAACCGGTTGTTCGTCAGTCAACAGGTCCGTCTCCCCCTCCGAGCGGGCGATGATCACCGCACCGCAGGAGTCGCTGAAGACGTTCACCGAGGTGCGGAACATATCCAGGATCCGGTCCACCGCCAGGATCAGCCCCAGCGCCTCCAGCGGCAGGCCGATGGCGGCCAGGATGATGGCGATGGCAACCAGGCTGGCGGCGGGAATCCCGGCCACGCCGATAGAAGTCAGCAGCGCGATCAGCACAATGGTGAACTGGGTGGCAAAGCCCAACTCCAGGCCGTAAGCCTGGGCGATGAAAATGGCCGCCACGCACTCATACAGCGCCGTACCGTCCATGTTGATGGTCGCCCCCAGCGGCAGCACCACGCTACTGGTGCGATTGGAAACCCCGGCGTTTTTCTCCACGCACTCCATGGTTAGCGGCAGGGTCGCGGCCGAGGAAGCGGTCGAAAACGCGGTCAGCATGGCCGGGGCCATGGCCCGGTAGTGGCGCTGCGGGCGCACTTTGCCAAGGAATTTGAGCAGCAGCGGCAAAAACACCAGCACATGCGTCAGCAGGGCCAGTAACACCGCCGCGGCAAACAGGCCCAGGGTCTGGGCCAGTTCCGCCAGCTGATCCAGTTCGGTTTCGGCCACCACCCTGGCCACCAGGGCAAAGACCCCCAGCGGCGCGAATTTCATGACCAGGTCGGTAATGGCCATCATGATGTTGAACATGCCGTTCCAGAAGTTGTACTGCGCTTCGGCGTAGTCGTCCTCGATCCGGGCCATGAAAAAGCCGTACAGCAGGCTGAAGAAGATCAGCCCCAGCATTTGCCCGTTGGCCGCGGCGGCCACGATATTGGCCGGAATCATGCTCAAAAAGACGCCGGCAATGTCATTGGCGCCCCGCTCGCCGACCGTCTCCCGGGCAATGTCGGCCTGTTGCTGGCTGAGTCCGAGTACCTCGTTCGCCGGCTGGCCGTCGATGATGCCCGGGGAGAGCAGGTTGACGAAAAACAGGCCGATCAGAATCGCCACCAGACTGGTGGCCATGTAGTAGAGCAGGGTTTTGCCGCCGAGCCGGGCCAGCCCGTGGCCGCCCCCGATACCGGCAATGCCGACGATGATCGAGGCGACGATCAGCGGCACGATGATCATCTTCAGGGCATTGAGGAACAGGCTGCCAACAAAATCGAAGACACTGTACAGGCGCACCCCGAACAGGCTGCCCTCCTGGCCCGCCCAGGCCCCGATCAGCACCGCCAGCACCAGTGCAATCAGGATCTGCCAGTGGAGTTTGAGTTTCAGCATGGCCTTGTCCCTTCGTCTTCCAGCGAGCCGTGTGCCCAGGGCGCTATCACCGCCTCAAAGCGACGAACAGAGCCCTGTTCCGAACGAAGGTTACTCTTCGCCGCCCAGGTCGTCGCTGATACGGATTTCCGCCGCCTGACGCAGACTTTCCACCAGGGCATTGTATTCACTCACACCAAAAGCCGCAGCCAGCTGCTGGCGTTCGCGTGCCAGCGTTTCCCCGCTGGGCAGGTCCCCGTCGCGGATGCCCTGCAGCTGAATCACGGCCACATCGCCGCTGGACAGGGTCGCGGTGGTCACGCTGGGGTCCCCCTGTTGGGGAGCCGGCATCCGAAACGCCGCCTGACGCAGACGCTCATCCAGCGACGCACCCGCCTGTTGTGCGCGACGGCTAATTAACCCGGGCGTCTGCCAGTCGACGTCATAGCGCGCCGCCAGCGCCGCGGGATCGCTCCCCTGCTCCAGCTTGGCCCTGATGGACCGGGCCGTCCCGCTGGCCAGTTCCTGTGCCTGCTGGCGTTTCAGCTGCCGGACGATCTGGGGGCGAACTTCCTGTAAGGATTTTTCACTGGCCGGCTCGTGTTCGTTGACCCGCAATACCAGAAAATGGGTATCGCTCAGCTCCAGCACCTCGCTGTTGCGCCGCTGCTGCAACACCTCCTCGCTGAAGGCTGCGTTCACCACCTTGGGATGGCCAAGCACGCCATCGCCGCCCTGGCGGGTCAACATCGGGCTTTGCCGGACTGTCAGATCGAGTTGTTCGGCCACGCCCTGCAGGGAGTCGGGCATCTCGTAACTGTAGCGCTCCAGGTCGCTGACTTTCTCGTAAAAATCCTGTTCCGCCTGGCGCATGCGCAGCTCCTGACGGATTTCATCCTCGACCTCGGCCAGCGGCTTCACCGGTGGCGAGACCACGGTGTCGGCTTTGATCAGGTGATAGCCGAAGCGGGTTTTGACCGGCTCACTGATCGCGTCTTCCTCCAGGGCAAACGCGGCCTGCTCAAAGTCGGGGTCAAAGGCGCCGGGTTCAATCCGCCCCAGATCGCCCCCCTGACTGGCGGAACCGGGATCATCCGAATGTTTCCGTGCCAGCTCGGCAAAATTGGCGCCCTGTTGAAGCTCGCGATAGAGTTGTTGAGCCTTTTCCAGCGCCTCGCTCTGACTGCGTTCGGCATTGATTCCAATCAGAATATGGCGGACCTCGCGGCGCTCATCCCCTTCGCGGTAACGATCCTGCTGGCTGGCATAAAATTCCTCGACTTCCCGCTGACTGACTTCATACTGTTTGGCCAGTTTCTGCAGGTCGAGTTCCAGATAGTTGAGACTGACCTTCTCCGGCGTCATGAAACGGCCACGGTTGGCCTGGTAGAACGCTTCGACCTCGGCCTTATCCACCTCGGCCTGCTCCAGAAAGTCGGCGACATCCAGGACCAGATACCCGATCTCGCGCTGCTGGTATTTCAGACGCAAATAGCGCTGCAGCTCGGCATCGGTGACAAAGGCACTGCCGGCGATCCCGTTGCGTAACTGTTCGAACGCCAGATCACTGGCCACATCCCGCTCGAACTGCTCGGCCGCGATCCCCTGCTGACGCAATATCGTTTTGTAACGGGCGCTGGAGAAACCACCGTCTTCCTGAAACGCATCATACTGTTGGATGGCATCGAGCACCTGCCGGGAGCCGGGCTGATAGCCTGTCTCGTTGATATGCTGCTGAACCAGTTCGCGCTGAATCAGGCCCTGCAAGACCTCGCGCTTGACGCGCGCATTATCGAACAGAGAGGCATCGAACTGATCGCCCTGGAATTGCCGCAAACGCTCCAGATAATTACGCTGGGCGCGTAACAACTGGTTTTCGGTAATTTCGGTGTCGTTGACTTCCGCCACATTGCTCGAGCCACCCCCGCCGGTGAGATAACTGCTGAGGCCGAACAGGGCAAAGGTGATAATAATCAGACCGACGATAACCCAGGCAAAGACACCTTTGGCACGATCACGAATGAGTTGCAGCATAACTAGATGAGTCGGGTTGTGAGTGGAGGGTCTATTTTACTCTGATTCGCCGCCGAAAATATATGCGTTGCCAATCCCGAACCGCCGCAAACGTCTGAAAAAGAACCCGCAAATCAAAATTTCAGTTGAGGGCACTGGCGAAATACCTGCCGGCCCGCAGCAGACCTTATCCTGAAGAGGCGGTTATACCTGACGCGGGAACACAAAAGAAAAAGGGCGAGCTCGTTAAAGCTCGCCCTTTTTCAGTATTGGCGGACCGGACGGGACTCGAACCCGCGACCTCCGGCGTGACAGGCCGGCATTCTAACCAGCTGAACTACCGGTCCGAACTGGTGGGTGGTGCAGGGATCGAACCTGCGACCCTCGCCTTGTAAGGGCGATGCTCTCCCAGCTGAGCTAACCACCCCAGCAAAGGCGCGCTAGTTTACGGCATCTTTCAACGCTTTTCCAGCCTTAAATCCAGGAACTTTTGAGGCGGCGATCTGGATGGCTTCACCGGTGCGCGGATTGCGTCCGGTACGGGCCGCACGTTCCTTCACGGAGAAAGTTCCAAAACCAACCAGGGTCACCTGGTCGCCCTGTTTCAGCGAGTTGGTAATCTTGTCAAACATGGTATCCACGGCACGGGTCGCGGCGGCTTTGGAGATGTCGGCGCCTTCGGCAACTGCATCGATCAGTTCGGCTTTATTCACAGTGGGAGTCCCCCCTTATTTTCAGTGTTGTGTGAGGTAAAAACACCGCCATCACGAGACCGGCGGTCGTACAGGATATTATTTGGGAATTTTTATACCAACGGGAGCTACAGACGGTCAAGGAAACATTACCGGTTTAATACAGCCCACCGGTAATAAAATCCTTGACAAGCCTGTCAATCCGCGTCACATGCAGGGTCAATGCGGCCGCAGCGTGCCCGGCTGATCCGGGTTATCGCTGTTTGTGACCACCTCGGTCTTCTCTTCACCCTTGGCCGGCTCGAGCGGCTCGGGCTGGCGGGTCAATGCCACTTCCAGCACCTCGTCGATCCAGCGGACCGTGCGGATATCGAGTCTCTCCTTGATATTGTCGGGGATCTCGGTCAGGTCCCGCTCGTTTTCATGCGGAATCAACACGATCTTGATCCCACCGCGGTGTGCCGCCAGCAGCTTCTCCTTGAGGCCACCGATGGGCAACACCTCGCCCCGCAGGGTGATCTCACCGGTCATGGCCACGTCAGCCCGCACCGCGATACCGGTCAGGGCCGAGACCAGCGCGGTGCACATGCCAACACCGGCGCTGGGACCATCTTTCGGGATCGCGCCTTCGGGCACGTGCACGTGGATGTCCTTCTTCTCGAACACGTCCGGTTCGATACCCAGCACATTGGCGCGGCTGCGCACAACCGACAGGGCCGCCTGGATGGATTCTTTCATCACGTCGCCCAGCTGGCCGGTGATGTTGTGCTTACCCTTGCCGGGCATGACCGCGGTTTCGATGGTCAGCAAATCACCGCCGACCTCGGTCCAGGCCAGGCCGGTCACATGACCGATGCGATCCTGCTCGTCGGCCAGGCCGAAGCGGAAGCGCCGCACGCCCAGGTATTTCTCCAGGCTTTCTGGCTTGACCACGACGGTTTCCTCGGAGGGTTCGGAAAGAATCTCCTTGACCACCTTGCGGCAGATCTTGGCGATCTCCCGCTCCAGATTACGCACACCGGCTTCGCGGGTGTAGTAACGAACGATATCGCGCAGGGAGTCCTCGGTGATCTCCACCTCGCCTTCCTTGAGCCCGTTGGCCTTGACCTGTTTGCTCACCAGATACTTGAGGGCAATGTTGACCTTCTCATCCTCGGTGTAGCCCGACAGACGAATCACCTCCATGCGATCCAGCAGCGGGGCCGGAATGTTCATGGTATTGGAGGTGGCCACGAACATGATGTCCGACAGATCGAAGTCGACCTCCAGGTAGTGATCGTTAAACGTGTGGTTCTGTTCCGGATCCAGCACCTCGAGCAGGGCCGAGGCCGGATCGCCGCGGAAATCCATGGCCATCTTGTCGATCTCATCGAGCAAAAACAGCGGGTTGCGGGTCCCGATCTTGTACAGGTTCTGCACTACCTTGCCCGGCATGGAGCCGATATAGGTGCGACGGTGACCGCGAATTTCGGCCTCGTCACGCACGCCACCCAGCGCCATGCGGATGAACTTGCGATTGGTGGCCCGGGCCAGCGATTTGCCGATGGAGGTCTTGCCCACCCCGGGCGGGCCGACCAGGCAAAGGATCGGGCCTTTCATTTTCTTCATGCGCTTTTGCACGGCCAGGTATTCGAGGATGCGTTCCTTGACCTTCTCCAGGCCGTAGTGGTCCTCTTCCAGCACCTCTTCGGCGCGCGCCAGATCGTTACGTACCTTGCTGCGTTTTTTCCACGGCACGCCCACCAGCCAGTCGAGATAGTTGCGCACCACGGTGGCCTCGGCCGACATGGGCGACATCATTTTCAGCTTGTTCATCTCGGCCTTGGCCTTGGTCTTGGCCTCCTTGGACATGCCGGCTTCTTCGATTTTCTTTTCCAGATCCTCGATCTCGTTGGGCACGTCGTCCATTTCGCCCAGTTCCTTCTGGATCGCTTTCATCTGTTCGTTCAGATAATACTCGCGCTGGCTCTTTTCCATCTGACGCTTGACGCGACCGCGGATGCGTTTTTCCACCTGCAGCAGATCGATTTCCGATTCCATCAGCCCCATCAGCTGCTCGACCCGATCGCGCAGCGAGAAGTTTTCGAGAATTTTCTGTTTCTCCTCGATCTTCAGCGACATATGCGCGGCAATGGTATCCACCAGCCGACTGGGATCATCGATACTGGACAGGGAGGTCAGAATCTCCGGCGGGACCTTCTTGTTCAGTTTGACGTACTGATCAAACTGGGTAGTCAGTGAGCGCACCAGCACTTCGGCTTCGCGATCATCGACGGTTTCTTCTTCATGCACCTTGGCCTGGGCGGTAAAATACTCGTCCTCGGCTTCGTTGAAGTTCAGGACCTTGGCCCGCCTGCCGCCTTCGACCAGGACCTTGACGGTCCCGTCGGGCAGTTTGAGCAGTTGCAGGATGCTGGCCACGGTACCGATGCGGTACATGTCGTCGGCCTTGGGATCATCCTCGGCTGCGCTCTTTTGCGCCACCAGCAGAATCTGTTTGTTGTCTTCCATGGCCGCTTCCAGCGCCTGAATCGATTTTTCACGACCGACGAACAGCGGAATGACCATGTGGGGATAGACCACCACGTCCCGCAACGGCAGGACCGGAATTTCGGTCAACGGTTCTTCAATCATTTCGGACATAATCAGATATCTCTTGTTTGCGTGAGGTCCCGGGGACCGTTACAGGCTAATCTGGGGTTCTATACTCAGGAATTCAACAGGCGCCGGCGATTTTTCCATGCCCATAAAAATTAAGGGGTATCGAAATACCCCTTAATCGTTTCAGTCTTCAGCCGATGCCGCTCTGGAGGACTCCGAACTTTCGTAAATGAACAGAGGGTCGCCTTCCTGGCGAATCACCGAATCATCGATGACCACTTTGTTCAGATCCTCCAGCGAGGGCAGGTCGTACATCGTATCCAGCAGCACACCTTCCAGAATCGAGCGCAGACCACGCGCACCGGTCTTGCGTTCCATGGCCTTGTGGGCCACGGCCTTGAGGGCGGATTCGCGGAATTCCAGCTCGGCCCCTTCCAGTTCGAACATCTTCTGATATTGCTTGGTCAGGGCGTTCTTGGGTTCGGTCAGGATCTGGATTAGCGCATCCTCGTCCAGCTCGGTGAGCGTGGCGATGACCGGCAGACGACCGACGAACTCGGGAATCAGACCGTAACGGGTCAGATCCTCGGGCTCGACCTCGCTGACCACCTCGCTGGCGCTTTTCTTCTCCTGCTTGGTCTTGACCTCGGCACCGAAACCGATCCCGCCGCGTTCGGAACGATCGCGGATGATCTTGTCCAGCCCGGAGAAAGCACCGCCGCAGATAAACAGGATATTGCCGGTGTCCACCTGCAGGAACTCCTGCTGCGGATGCTTGCGCCCGCCCTGCGGGGGTACGGAAGCCACGGTGCCTTCGATCAGCTTGAGCAGCGCCTGCTGCACGCCCTCGCCGGAGACGTCGCGGGTGATAGAGGGGTTATCCGACTTGCGGGAAATCTTGTCGATTTCGTCGATATAGACAATCCCGGTCTGGGCCTTCTCGACGTCGTAGTCGCATTTTTGCAGCAACTTCTGGATGATGTTTTCCACATCCTCGCCGACGTAACCGGCCTCGGTCAGGGTGGTGGCATCGGCGATGGTGAACGGCACGTTCAGCAGCCGGGCCAGGGTCTCGGCCAGCAGGGTCTTGCCACAGCCGGTCGGCCCGATAAGCAGGATATTGCTCTTGGCCAGCTCCACATCGTCTTTTTTCTGCCCCGATTCCAGACGCTTGTAATGGTTGTACACCGCTACCGCCAGCACCCGCTTGGCGCGTTCCTGGCCGATAACGTATTCGTCGAGCTTGTCACGGATTTCGTGCGGGGTGGGCAGCTTGCTGCCGGTCGCCGTACCGCTTTGCTCCTGGACTTCCTCGCGAATGATGTCATTGCACAACTCAACACACTCGTCACAAACAAACACGGAGGGACCCGCGATAAGCTTGCGTACTTCGTGCTGGCTCTTGCCGCAGAAAGAGCAGTACAACAGCTTGCCGTTATCACCGGAATTGGTTGTGTCGTCACTCATGTCCCTACCTCTAAATATGTGTGCTGACTGTCTTCATACCATGCGTCGATTTGACGCATTTTTCAAGTATCGAATGCACAGTTAAATGCCCTATTGCAAACAGGCTTTTAGCGCCCCGCTCCGACATAAACCCGGTCTATGTGTCCGAGCCTGTGTCCCGGTTGGTCATGACCTCATCAATCAGCCCGTACTCGACCGACTGTGACGCGCTCATGAAGAAATCCCGGTCGGTATCCTTCTGAATCTGTTCCAGCGGCTGGCCGGTATGTTCGGCCAGAATCCGGTTCAAGCGCTCGCGCACATCCAGAATTTCCTTGGCGTGGATCTCAAAATCCGACGCCTGGCCCTGGAAACCGCCCAGCGGCTGATGGATCAAGGTCCGCGAATGCGGCAGACCAAAGCGCTTGCCCTTCGCGCCGCCGGCCAGCAGGACCGCGCCCATGCTGGCCGCCTGGCCAATACACATAGTACTCACATCGGGCTTGATAAACTGCATGGTGTCATAAACCGACAGTCCAGCAGTCACCGAACCCCCGGGTGAATTGATATACAGGTGGATATCCTTGTCCGGATTTTCGGATTCGAGGAACAACAGCTGGGCCACGACCAGGTTGGCCATATGATCCTCGACCTGCCCCACCACAAAAATCACCCGCTCCTTGAGCAAACGTGAATAGATGTCATAAGCGCGCTCGCCGCGCGAGGTCTGCTCAACCACCATCGGCACCATCTGGGCCACGGTATCGGTGTGCTTGCTATGATTATCGGTCACGACTACCTATCCTTTAAGCTGCTAGCTTGTTATTTCGCGTTTTCGGACGTCATTATTTCATCAAATGAGACCGGTTTCTCAACCACTTTGGCCTGATCGACCACCCAGTCGACGACCTGGTCCTCGAAGACCAGCGATTCGATTTCACTCAGGCGCTGGCGATCGGACTGGTACCATTTGACCACTTCTTCGGGATGTTCGTAAGGGGCGGCGATCGCCTGGATGCGCGCCTTGACCTGCTCCGGTTCCACCTTGAGGTCATTGGCCTTGACGATCTCCGACATAATCAGCCCCAGTGTCACGCGCTTTTCAGCCTGCTCGCGGAACATCTCCGGGTTAAGCCCGGACAGATCCTGCTGTTGCATGCCCTGGCTAGCCAGGTTCTGCAGCATCTGCTGTAACAGCGTCCGTTCCTCGTTTTCGACCAGGGATTTGGGCACATCGATCGGGTTGGCCGCCAGCAGGGTTTCGATCACCGCGTCCTTGAGCCTGGCCCGCAGACGGTCGTCCAGCTCGCGTTGCATGTTGGCGCGCACTTCATTGCGCATCTCGCTCAGGTCGCCGCTTTCCACGCCCAGTTTCTTCGCGAACTCGGCATCCACCTCGGGCAACACCGCTTCCTCGACACTATTTATATGTGTTTCAAATACCGCTGCTTTGCCGGCCAGCGTCTCGACGTGATAATTGTCGGGAAAAGTGACGTTCAGGGTCCGGTCTTCACCGGCTTTGCCCCCCATCAGCCCGTCCTCGAAACCGGGAATCATGCGGCCGGCGCCCAGTTCGACCTGCATGCCTTCGCCACTGCCGCCCTCAAAGGCTTCGCCATCGACCATGCCCTTGAAGTCGAGCGTGATCCGATCGCCCTCTTTGGCCTCGCGCTCCACCGGCTGCCAGCTGACGTTCTGCTTGCGGATGGTTTCGATCATCTTGTCGATATCCGCCTCGCCGATCTCGGCCACCGGTTTTTCCACGGTCTGCTCGGCCATCGGGGCCAGTTCGACGTCGGGATAGATTTCAAAGGTGGCGGTATAGGCCAGCCCCTGACCCGGCTCGTTTTTCAAATCGTCAAAATTCGGGTTCCCGGCCGGCTGCAGTTTTTCCTGGCTGACCGCCTCATAAAAGGTGGATTGCACGACTTCGCCCACCACTTCATCACGCACCTGCTTGCCGTAATGCTGCTTGACCACTTTGAACGGTACCTTGCCCTTGCGGAAGCCCTTGAGCTTGACGGTGTGGGTCATATTTTTGAGCCGATCGTCGACCGCCGAGGCGATTTGCTCCTCGTCGACGTTGACTGTCATCCGGCGTTCCAGACCCCCGGTGGCTTCTACAGAGACTTGCATGTGTTTGACCTCGTCATTTAGTTCTTTAAATTCAGACAGTTAAAACCTTTCAACAGCTGGTGCGGAAGGTGGGACTCGAACCCACACGCCTTGCGGCACAGGTACCTAAAACCTGCGTGTATACCAATTTCACCACTTCCGCGAATGCACATCAGGGGGGATTATACAGAAGACCGTGGATGGAGGTGTAATCCGTGCGCGGTGCGGGGACAATCGGCAGGTACTGGTGGGCCGTGAAGGACTCGAACC
Source organism: Thiohalophilus sp. (assembly GCF_034521165.1). Classification (NCBI taxonomy): domain Bacteria; kingdom Pseudomonadati; phylum Pseudomonadota; class Gammaproteobacteria; order Thiohalomonadales; family Thiohalophilaceae; genus Thiohalophilus; species Thiohalophilus sp. The sequence continues at coordinate 128,765 of NZ_JAXHMV010000010.1, read as the reverse complement.
TTCGACCAAGAGATTAAGAGTCTCCTGCTCTACCAACTGAGCTAACGGCCCCAAACAGTGAATTGAACCACAATCGTCAGACGCTTTTCAAGTCAAACGCGACTTCCCGGTTTGCCCCGGGAACGTCCTTAATCGAATCAGGCGGCAGAATGCATAAATTTATGAAATTTTCAGACCCACTTTGACAATTTTGCCCTGTTCGATCTCCAGCACGATTAATTCAACTTTATCCAGTCGGGCCCGATCTCCGACTACCGGTTTGTTGCGAAACTGTTGCGCCAGATATTCCCCAACAGTCAGCGTGTCGCATTGCTCGGGCACCGAGACGCCATAGGCCATCGACAGGTCGCACAGTTTGGCGCCGGGGTCGAGAACAAAATCGCCAAAGAATTGATGATCCGCAGCGTACTCCAGCGTGGTAAACAGCCGGTTTATCTGATCCACTTCCTCACTGGCGGCCAGAATGTGGACATAATCGTTGACTGCAAATCGGTCGATATCTTTCGCATCGTAGGAAATCCCGCCACGTATTACCGAGGTCAGGCGTGCCGTCCCCGGTAAAATAAAGTAATCGGGCGAACGATCCCGTAACGGACTGTTACGACCCAGGTGGTAAACCAGAATTTCACATTCAGGATGCCCCGGTATCAGGGTATCGATCTGCATAACCGGTTCAGGTCCCGGCGGAATATCCAGTCGTAACCCGCGTGCCACGGGCGCCACGGTCCAGCCCTGCAATAACAAGGAGACCAGCACCACGAAAAATGCCACATTGAAATAGAGATCGGCCTGCTCCAGGCCCGCCAGTAACGGGAACAGGGCCAGAATAATCGGTACCGCCCCACGTAACCCGACCCAGGCAATATAGACCAGCTCACGCCAGGCAAAGCGAAACGGCAACAGGCACAGCAACACCGCCAGCGGACGCGCGATAAAGATCAGCACCAGCGCGATCAAAAGGGCGTGCCAGGCAACCGGATAGAGATCGGAAGGCGTCACCAGTAATCCCAGAATCAGGAACATACCGATCTGGCTGAGCCAGGCCAGCCCGTCATGCACACGCAGAATATTCTGTCCGGCATGCAGCTTGCGATTACCCAGAACCACGCCAACCAGATAGATGGCCAGAAAACCACTACCGCCCAGGCTGTTACTCAGGGCAAAGATCAGCAAGCCGCCACTGGTCACCAGCAGAGGATACAATCCGTTGGCCAGCGTCAAATGGTTGATCATAAAGCCCAGCAGACGCGCGCCCAGCACGCCCGCCAGGGCGCCAATACCCATCTGTATGAAAAACGAGAGCAATACATCCCAGCTCATCAACGGCTGCTGGGTCTGGATCAGCTCAATCAGCACAATAGTGAGAAAGATGGCCATCGGGTCATTACTGCCCGACTCGATCTCCAGCGTGGCCCCTACCCGGCGCTCGATATTCATCCCCCGGGCGTGTAACAGGGAGAAGACCGCTGCCGCATCGGTGGAACCGATAATGGCGCCCAGCAGCATGCCCTGCATCCAGTGCAGTTCAAAAATCCAGGCGGCCGCCAGCCCCACCAGACCACTGGTGATCAACACCCCGACTGTTGCCAGGCTCAATGCCGGACGCAACCCAACCCGGAAACTTTCAAATTTGGTGTGTAAACCACCGTTTAAAAGAATAATGCCCAGTGCCACCGAACCGATAAGATAGGCGGTACCGACATCATCAAACACCAGGTTTCCGGGTCCCTCTTTGCCGCCAAGCATGCCCACGATCAAAAAGATCAGGAGCAAGGGAGCGCCAACCCGTGCCGAAATGGAACTGACCACGATGCTGCCGAATAACAGCAATGCGGCGATTGATAAAAGGTGATTTAGCAGTTCCATTTATACCGTTGGCTCGTGTCGGGAGTTCGGAACAGTTTCGAAAGTAAGGCCGATAGCAGTATCTTACCACACGAAGACTTTTCATAAACGCGGGGACTCTCTGGATAAATTTTCAGCGTGCGCAAGGCCGGGGCGTTTACTGGACGCTCCTGCCATCAACTCTGGTGCTGTTTGTTCTGCAACAACTGAATCTGAAACAACGTGGTGCGCTCCTCTTCTTCCAGCGTTGATTCGATATACCGGATCGTATCTTGATAGCGGGGAATGACATTGTATTTGAGCGCGTTCACCCGTTTCTGGGTCTTGCGTTGCTCGACCAGCAGGCGACGCAATGCGGTTTCGGCCTCCCCGAGTTGAACCAGCACCAGTGCCAATTCCGTCATCAACTGGCGGGTCTGATCGAAGCTGGCATCGGTGCCGAACAAGCCCAGAGGTTGAAAAGGCCGTTTTTTCGCGCTAACAGAAAGGTACTGCACACCCAGACTGCTCATTGGCAGAATCTGCAATTCAATCGCCGGCTGGATCCCCAGCGTGGTCTGCTTGAATTGCGCCCGCCCCATACGCATATGGGTAATGGCCAGGGAGTGATAGGCCTGTTTCAGCAATGCCTTGCTCTGCTTGCGCAGCTTGCGGTAATTGGCCAGGCGTTCATAGACCAGCCGGGTCAATAATTCGCGCTTGCGTTCCAGCAGGCTGTAACCCTTGTCCAGAAACCTGACCTGCTGCTGCAGTTGCAACAGGTTGTTTTTGGTCGGGGCCACTTTGAAACGTGCCGGCATTATTCGCCCTCCTGGGCCGTTCTGGCCTGATTTTGCGACGAACGGCTCCAGTGATGATACTTGTCGAGATCCGCATCACTGACCCGGTTCAGACTGTCGGCCGGTAACAGTGACAGTAACTCCCAGGCAAGATCCAGTGTCTCGATGATGGAGCGGCTCTGCTCTTCGCCCTGGCCGATAAAGCGTTGTTCGAATTGTTCGGCAAAATGCAGATACTCCTGATCCAGCTCGCTGAGCTCTTCGGGACCGATGATCGAGGCCAGGTTACGTACCTCCAGCGCCCGGGCATAGACGGCGTATAACTGACTGGCGACCCGCGGATGATCGTCGCGGGTATCGTTCTTGCCAATCCCATCTTTCATCAGGCGTGACAGGGAAGGTGAAATATTGATCGGCGGATAAACTCCCTGATTGTGCAGCTCACGGCTCAAGACGATCTGGCCCTCGGTGATATAGCCGGTCAGATCCGGGATCGGATGGGTAATATCATCGGAGGGCATGCTGACCACGGGGAGCAGCGTGATCGAACCGGCCCGGTTTCGAATGCGTCCGGCGCGTTCATACAGCTCGGCCAGATCCGAATAGAGATAGCCGGGATACCCCTTGCGCGCCGGCACATCGCCCTTGGCGGTAGCCACCTCGCGCAACGCCTCGGCATAGTGAATCATGTCGGTCATCACCACCAGCACGTGCATGTCCATTTCATAGGCCAGGTATTCGGCCGCGGTCAGCGCCGTGCGCGGCAGGATCAGCCGTTCGATGGGGGGATCATCCGCCCGGTTGATGAACATCACCACCCGCCCGAGAACCCCGCTCTGCTCGAACTGGGTATGAAAATAACGCGCATCGGCATAGGAGACGCCCATGGCGGCAAACACGATGGCAAACCGCGATTCCTCGCCGGGTAACTGGGCCTGGCGGACGATCTGGGCGGCCAGCCGGTTATGCGGCAGACCGGAGCCGGAAAAAATCGGCAGCTTCTGGCCCCGCACCAGCGAGTTCAGCCCGTCGATCGCGGAAATCCCGGTCTGGATAAACTCACGCGGATACGCCCGGGCCGCCGGATTGGTCGGAGCGCCATTCACGTTCCAGCGCTGACGGGAGACCAGCGGCGGCCGCTCGTCGCGCGGCTCCCCGATGCCGTTGAAGACCCGGCCCAGCACGTCCGGCGACAGAGCGATTTCGAACGGCCTGTCCAGAAACCGCACCCAGGTATCTTCCAGATTTAAATTATCGGTCCCTTCAAAGACCTGGATCAGGACCACGTCGGGCGAGCTGCGAATCACCTGGCCATTGCGCAGTTGCCCGTTACGGTTGCGGATCTGCACCCGATCACCGAAGGCAACATTCCCAACGCCCTGCATATACAACAGACCGCCGCGCGCGGCACTGGCCAGGCGATATTCCTCGCGACGATAATGCTCACTCATGGGTTTCCAGCTCCGGGTATTCGCTGCCCAGTTCGGCAAAGGCCGCATCGATCGTCTCATGATAGCCTTGCAGATCGGCCACCTGTTCGCTGCTGTAGCGTGATTTGAGCCGCTTCACCTGCGTCAGTACCGCCAGTTCCAGTAACTGCTGTACCGGCACGCCCCGCTTCAGCAATTTTTCACCCTGACGTTTGATGTCGATGACCAGGTGCAACAGGGCAAACTGCTTTTCGGGCGAGGCATAACTGTCATTGTCTTCCAGCGCGCTCTGCTGCAACACCGCCTCTTTCAACAGACTGGCCACCTCCAGAGTCCAGCGCTGAAAGGCAGAGAGTGCCTCGGGCCCGACCAGGTTGACGATCCGCGCCAGTTCATCGGCCTGGGATAACAGGGCCACCGCCTGGGCCCGTTCGGTATACCACTGTTCATTCACATGCTCGTGCCACCACTCGGCGGCCACCCCCACGTATTCGGAAAAGCTTTCTGTCCAGGAGACCGCCGGATAATGACGGGCATCGGCCAGCTCCTTGGAGAGGGCCCAGAAGGTTTGCACGATCTCCTTGGTGTGGCTGGTGACCGGCTCGGAAAAATCCCCACCCGGCGGGGAAACCGCACCGATGAGGGAGACCGAACCGCTGGCTTCGTTGAGCGTCATCACCCGACCGGCACGTTCGTAAAACGAAGCCAGCCGGGAAGCAAGATAGGCAGGATAACCCTCTTCGACCGGCATTTGACCGAGGCGGCCGGCCACTTCGCGCAGCGCTTCGGCCCAGCGGCTGGTGGAATCGGCCACCATTACCACATCGTAACCCTGGTCGCGATAATACTCGGCGATGGTGATCCCGGTATAGAGCGAGGCTTCCCGCGCCACCACCGGCATATTGGAGGTATTGGCGACCAGCAGCGTGCGTTCCATAAGGGATCGTCCGCTATAGGGATCGGTCAGTTGCGGAAAGCTGTCGAGGATATCCACCAGCTCGTTGCCGCGCTCGCCGCAGCCGACGTAGATCACGATATCTGCGTTGGACCAGCGCGCAATCTGCTGTTGCACGACTGTCTTGCCGGCGCCGAACGGTCCCGGCACCGCCGCTTTGCCGCCCTTGAGTAAAGGGAAGAAGGTATCCAGGATCCGTTGCCCGGTAAACAGCGGTGCGACCGCATTGTCACGCTGCGCATAGGGCCTGGGTTGGCGTACCGGCCAGCGCTGGTAAAGCTGGAGGGTGTGCTCCTGCCCATGGTGGTCACGCACTCGCGCGATCGGCTCTTCCACGCCATACTCGCCGGCCCCCGCCAGCGACAGCAGTTCCCCCTCGAGGGTCGGCGGTACCAGAATGCGGTGCGTGATGGTCTCGCTTTCCTGCACCGTACCGAGTACCGCCCCGGCGGCAAGCGACTGACCCGGCTGCAGACTGCCCTCAGGTTGGAAGGACCATAGCTTGTCCCGATCCAGGGCCGGAATATTCAGCCCCCGGGCAATATAATCGCCGCTGCGATCATAGAGCTTGTTAAGTGGACGCTGGATGCCATCGAATATCTGTCCCAGCAGGCCGGGGCCGAGTTCCACCGACAGGGGATGCTCCAGCCCCTTCACGGACTCGCCGGGATGCAGGGACTCGGTCGACTCATAGACCTGGACGATGGCCTCGTCCCCTTCCCGGCCGATCACCTCACCCATCAGTTGCTGCTGTCCGATGAGCACCTGTTCGCCGTTCATCGCGCCGGGCAAGCGGGTCCGGACAATCGGGCCGTTAATCTCCCGCACTTCACCCATGAATCATTTCCCCGGTGGTCAGGGTTTTACTGAACAGATGTTCCATGATGCTTTGTTCAAGCTGTTCATGCAGCATGGCAATCCGGCCCTCGAACGTATTGTTCACGCGGATCCGGTTATCACTGTCATACACCAGAACACCGCCGCTACAATCACAGGGTTGTTCACAAAGGGTGATCTGTTTGTCCGGCAGCCACGTTTGCCACTGTTGAGTATCGACGTTTTGCAGACGTTGCCGATCGCGTGAATTTACCTGCACAACAAGATGCTCGGCAGTGATGGCCGCGGCCGCGTCCTGCAACAACTGCCCGAGTAAGGGCAGATAGGTCTCGTCATCCTCGGCCTGTTGCTGTAGCTGACGCAGCAGCTCATCGAGTATCTGTTGCACCTGTTGCCAGCGCAGATGATCGAGCCGGGCCTGGAGCTGTAATTCGCTGGCCTGGATGCGTTGCTGATAAACGCGCTCGCTTTTCTCCCGGGCAGAGAGCAGTTCACGCTCTTCGCTCAGATGCAGTTTTTCGCGCAAGTCGCGATGGATATCCTCGCGCTGCTGTTCGGCACGCGCCAGGTATTCCCGGGCCAGGCGATTGGCGCGCTCGAGTAACGCCTTTTCCAGGTTATCGGTCTGATCGCGCTCTTCGGCCATTATGTCTCCAGGGCACTCTGGCCCAGTACCGAGTGCAACAGATCCTCGACATCCGATTGATAGCCTTCGGGCATTTGTAGCGGCGGAATCTCGGTAATCAGGATCTGCCCGCCTTCGATACGCAGGCGCTGCAGCAACGTGCTCGGCTGCTCACACAAGGCCGGTTCCACCAGTACCAGCGCCCGGCCCCGTTGCTGGACCAGTTCTTCCAGCACCCGGTTCAATACCTCCCGGTCGGCATCGGGATAGGTTTCAAAACCCAGCAGGGCAAAGCCGTCGGTCAGGGCCGCACTTCCCAGCGCGAGCATGCGCACATTACGTTCCATTGGAATCTAGATTTTCCCCAGCATCAGGATCGTGACGACCAGGCCATAGATGGCGATGCCTTCAGCCAGCCCCAGATAGATCAGGGTACGCCCGAACAGTTCCGGCTTTTCCGCGATGACCGCCAGCGACGCGGAACCCACCGGGCCCACCGCGATCCCCGCGGCGATGGTCGCCACGGCGGTCGGAAGCCCGATTCCGACCAGTGCCAGCCCCTTGCCGAGCGATACCTCGTTCACGACGGCATTCACCGCCTCGGCGGCCATCACCTCGTTGGCGACAGTGAACAGCAACAGTATTTGGGCCAGTACGAACAAAAACAGATTGCCGCCGAGCACGTGCCGCATCCGCCGTCGTGGCTGGCCGGCGGCCGGTTGCGGTCGCATTTCATAATAAATGCCGAGGGCAATGATGCCGACAAAGCTGACGCTGACAAGTCCCACTATCCAGTAAAGCATCGTGTTGATCTCCGTTATAATGTCCAATCAGTCGATATGGCTCAGGCCGCATCCCGCAGGACCAGCGGCCGAAAAGCCAGGCCGTCACCGCGATAAAACCGCGAGAACCCTTCGTAATATTCAAGGCGTAATACCTGGATGGCGACGATCGCCCCCTCCAGAACCAGAACAAACAGGTTACCCAGTACAATCGTAATCCATTGACCGGTGCTATCAAACATGTTCGCCACGGTGAACACCGCCACGATCAGGGCAACATGATTGATACTGAAGGCCGCCACACGCAAAAAGGAGAGGGTATTGCTGAAATACCCTATAACGGTTTCGAACGCCTCGATCAGAATCACCAGAGCGCGCTCACCGCGCGACGAACTGGTCGTGACCCAGCCATGCACAAGGATGGCCAGCAACGACAATCCCGTCAGCCAGACACCTGCCGCGCCGACTTCGCCCTGGCTGAACCCTTGCCAGGCCAGCAGAATCAGACCCGCATACAACAGCAAACCGGCTACCCCGTGACCGCCAAACAACGCCGTTCGATAGTCACTGTCGATCCAGTGATTACGGATACTGAATAGCACCATCAGTATGATAAACCCGATCCCCCAGCCAAGAGCCACGGTCAGCATCAAAACCGGATCATGCAGGGGCGACATCCACCAGGCCGGGATAATCTCCTCGAAACCGAACAGACTGCCGTAGACAAAACCGAACAGGATCGACGACAAACCAATTGTCACAAAAAAGGGTCGATAACTTGCCAGTTTGCCACGTAACAGCAGACTGCCCAGCATAATCACCAGGCCGTGACCGATATCGCCGAACATCATGCCGAACATAAAAATATAACTGAGCGCGAATAACCAGGTCGGATCGAACTCGCCATAGCGCGGTACGCCATAGTTGTTCACCAGCGTGGCAAAGGGCCGCAAAAAAGCGGCATGTTCAGTATAGGACGGCACCTTCGAACGCTCATCCAGTCGGGGCGCACGTATCTGGAGTACAAACCGATCCCCCAGTATCCCGGTCAGCGTCCGGCGCAATCCCTCAAGCCGGCCCCTGGGAACCCAGCCCTGCAAGGAACCCAGAGCCCCGCTGGAAGCCAGCTGGCCGGACAATTCGGCATAGGCCTCGGCGATATTCAGCTGCGCCTGCGCCTGTTGCAGAAATGCGTGGTTGTCCTGCGCCGTTTGCCGGACAGTCTTCGCCAGCTGCTGTTGTTGCTGCTGCAACTCATCCAGTTCGGTACTCAGTTGCTGTTGCAGGCGTTCGGGATAATCGTGAAATTCGGCCGGCAAGGGCGTCGTGCGAAACGAGGCGGCCTCCAGGACCCGGGCGATGTTCCCGCCCTGTTCCTTTTCTCCGGTGATCACCACATGTGCCTGATTCTCCTGGTGGCGGAACAGTGTCAGCAGATAGTTATTCAGACTCAGGGCATCACGCAGTTTGTTGACCTCGCTCAGCGGCACGGTTCCCAGGCGAATATCCAGAAAAGTATGCGGTTGTTGCAGACGACTGAGATCAATATTCAGCGCCCGATACTCCTGCAGGGTATTTTGCAGCTGTCGGGTATGGCGGATCTCTTCGGAAACCTGGCGCTGCTGTTCTTCCAGGCGGGAACAACGCTGCCACAGGTCACCCAGCTGATTATCCAGCGCCTGCAAATCGGCAAGGCCCAACATCTGCTCAATCGTGCCTGTCTCACCCCGCACCGATAAGTCGGTAAAATGGAGAATCTTGTCCAGCCGTTTTCTGGCGCGCGCATAAGTGTCCCGGTATTCACTGTCGGGCCGTGGAGTCAGGACTTCGGTATCCGTGTTCGGGGATATCGGGTTGAACCAGCCAAAGCGGGCCAGATGCAGCGATACATCGGGTACGGATTCGCGAACCAGATAAAGCGTAATATGACGCATGCGCTCGGGACGTAGACGAATCATCCTGCCCTCGCCAGATTCAGTTCCCCGTCAGGATTCAATCCTGCTTCCCCATGCTCTTCCAGACCGGCGGCATCACTGATCATCGCGCTCTCCAACCCGAGCTCCCGCCCCTTGATAATGATCGCAACCTGTTTCAATTGATGCTGACGCAACCAGAGATAACAATATAATCGCACGACACTGTCCGATGAACGTTGAAACAGCTCCGTATAGTAGTTTTGTAACAGTTGATCGGCAGCATTCTCCAGGCGGGTGAGTTGTTGTTTGCCCGCAACTGCCTTGCGCCAGGTTGGTGGTAACTGTTGCAGCATTTCCTCCAGCGTCTCCTGACGCAACAGCGTCATCAATACCGTCTTGTCCAGCCAGCGGCCGGTCGGCGCCAGCAGATAATAGATGTGCGAGGTGTCCATCCCGTAGTTCAGGCGGTAGCGCAGCAACCACAGCAGGTTGACCCGATCCAGTTGCATCCCCAGCAGCGGTTTCAGGGCTTGTTTATGCGCCGGGTCAAGAAATTGAAAATGCTGCATCAGATCGACAAAGTACTGACGATCGATCATCGCCTCCAGATCGAAGATGTTCTGCCGCTCCTGGTAATGGCGCCGCGCCTTTTGCGCCAGAGTGGCATAGCTGTAATGTTCCAGAACCCGGAAAATTTCATTCACATCTTCGGCGGCCAGCAGGGTTTCGGCCGAGAGGCTGGCGTAGCGGCCGATATCCAGCAGGGTGATCCGTGTCGAGTCGAGAGGCTCCCCGTAGGCCCGTGCCCGCAGGACCGTCTTGATATTCAACAGCTCGTACTGTCGCAACCACTGAATGATAAACTCCCGTAAAGCCCCCGTGGTGGCCCGCAACAGCAGGGTGACTTCACGCAGAAACAGTTGATGGAGCTGGCGATCAAACTCATCAGGTTGTGAAAGCAGTTCGGAAAAGGCGTGCGGCAATCCGGCTTGCTGCAACAGTTCACCCGATCGGGTATCCCCTTCCCGGATCAATTGCCGGTTCAGATCCGTTCGCTTCAGCCAGCCGGATAACAGGTTCAGTCGGGTATTCAGATAAGCGTGTTTGACCTGCACAATGCTCAGTCCGGCTTATCGCCCAGCATAATGGTCAGGGCGGCATCGAGGGCGGCATCATGGTTCTCTTGCGCCATGCGTTGCAATTCATCCTGGCGTTCACTGAAGCGGCGTTCCATTTCCGCAATGGTATGGCGGGCGCGCTCTTGTGCCTTGTCGATATACGATTGATGTATTTCCGGAACCCGGTCTGCGAATTGCTGCTCGGCACGCCGGGCCTCCTCCATGGCCTGGTTGACGATGCTGTCCCGTTCCTTGAGTGCCGCGTCGATAATCTTCTGGGCCTGGTCCTCGGCCGCCAGCAATTTGGAAAGAGTATCTTCCATCGACCTTCCAGTGAGAGAATCAGATTAATCTGTTACGCTATCCTTTGATACTAGGTCAAGCGTCGCGGTGAATCAATCACTGATGGTTCAGCTTTCGTTTACTCCTCAAGCAAAACAACGCTACAAAAATATGACATCTGTTATGCTGACGTTCTTTTAATCAGGCAGAGCGGTTTTATGCTGCAGCGTCTTGAGCTGGTCATCCGCGGGAAAGTTCAGGGGGTCGGTTTTCGGCCGTTTATCTATCGGCTGGCCTCCCGGCTGGGACTGACCGGCTGGGTACGCAACGAAAAAGGCACGGTGCGGATTCAGATACAGGGATCCGCCGACTGCTTACAGGCGTTCCGCAACCAACTCCTGCAACAGGCGCCGCCCGGCGCGCAACCTCAAATCCGCTCCAGCCGGACGATCGATACCGTGACAGAGGGCGGGACCGGTGACGGTTTTGCGATACACCCCTCGCAGGAAGGCGACTCGACCGACATCCATGTGCCGACGGATCTGTTTCTCTGCCCCGACTGCCGGCATGAACTCAACGATCCCGACGATCGCCGCTATGGCTACCCGTTTATCAACTGCACCGCCTGCGGGCCGCGTTTCACGCTGATCGAACGGCTCCCCTATGATCGGGTAAATACCGCCATGCGGGATTTTCCGTTATGCGCTGCCTGCCAGGCGGAATACACCGATCCGCTCAATCGTCGTTATCACGCCGAACCGCTGGCATGTCCGGACTGCGGACCGATACTGGCATTTGAACATCACGCGCAACAACACACGGCCGATGCCGCCCTGCAGGCGGCCATTAGCGCATTACAGCAGGGCGAGATTGTCCTTATTAAAGGCATTGGCGGTTACCATCTCTGTTGCGATGCCACCGATCAGGCTGCCATTGACCGCTTGCGCCAGCGCAAACAGCGCCCCGACAAACCGCTGGCCGTCATGTTTCCCGCCAGCGGCGAGGATGAGCTGGCGGCGATACGCCCACAATTGCAACTCGATGCCGTTGCCGAAGCCTGTTTGCGTTCGCCGGTACGCCCCGTGCTGCTGTTATCCCGCCTGCCGCAGTGCCCGTTGCCCGCCAACCTGGCCCCGGGAATGAATGAGCTGGGGGTCATGTTACCCTACAGTCCCCTGCATCATCTCTTACTGACACAGTTTGGCAAGCCCATCGTGGCGACCTCGGCCAATCTTTCGGGGGAACCGGTATTGACCGGGGCCGACGAGGTCAGACAACGCCTGACGCACCTGACGGACATTCGCCTGCACCATGACCGTCCCATCGTGCGACCGGCGGATGACCCGGTGCTGCGCATGATTGATCACCACCCTCGCCCCCTGCGCCTGGGCCGGGGTAATGCGCCCCTGGAGCTGACCCTGCCGCAGCCCTTATCCCAACCGCTGCTCGCCTGTGGCGGGCATATGAAAAACAGCGTGGCACTCGCCTGGGAGCAACGGGTCGTCATCTCCCCGCATATCGGCGATCTCGATGCGCCCCGCAGCCAGCAGGTCTACGCCCGGACCCTCGCCGATTTGCAACAACTCTATACGGTCGAGCCCGCCGCGCTGGTGTGCGACAACCACCCCGACTATTTCAGCTCACGCTGGGCCAAACAACAGAAGCTGCCACTGATAACGGTGCCCCATCACCACGCTCATGCCGCAACCGTCGCCGGGGAATTCCCCGACGAGCCGCGCTGGCTGGTGTTTACCTGGGACGGGGTTGGACTGGGGCCGGACGGCACCTTGTGGGGCGGCGAAGCCCTGCTGGGCCACCCCGGCCAATGGCAGCGTGTGGCCAGCTGGCGGCCGTTTTATTTACCCGGCGGGGAGCGTGCCGCGCGTGAACCCTGGCGAGCGGCCCTGGCGCTGTGCTGGCAATCTGGATACGACTGGCCCGACGCGCCCGACAATACCGCACTGTTACAGGAAGCCTGGCACAAAGGCCTCAATACACCGCAAACCACGGCCGTCGGTCGACTGTTCGATGCCGCGGCCGCCCTGACCGGCCTCTGCCAGCAGGCCAGCTTCGAAGGCCAGGGGCCGATGTGGCTCGAACAACAGGCCGTCAAAGGCAAGCATGCAGGCATCGACCTGCCCTGGTTTGAACAATCGGAGGTGTTACGCAGCGACTGGGCTCCGCTGCTGCCGCTATTGCTGGATGAGACGCTGTCGATTGCCGATCGGGCCGCGGCCTTTCATCACAGCCTGGCCCGGACCCTGCTCGCGCAGGCCAGCGCATTGAAACAGCGCCACGGCGATTTTGCCATCGGGCTGTCCGGCGGTGTGTTTCAAAACCGTTTACTCTGCGAGCTGGTCATGCAACAGTGTCGACAGGCCGGCTTTCGCGTCTATCTGCCGCAACAGGTGCCGGTCAACGATGCCGGACTGTGTTACGGTCAGATCATCGAAGCCCGGGCCCGGCTTCAGGCGGACTAAAGTTCAAAAACGATTTCACCGCAGAGGCGGCAAGGTAATTTTGAGTTTTGAATGCTGAATTTTGAATTGAACCCCTGTATCCAGATTTAACTCAACATTCAAAATTCAAAATTATATTTTCGTCTCTGCGGTAAAAAAACAAACATGGCCATGCTGACTGACACGCACATCTCCCTCGCCCACGGCAATGGCGGCCGGCTGATGCGCGAGTTGATCGAAGAATTGATTGCCGGCTGCCTCGGCGATCGGCTGCTGGATTTTGAAAATGATGCGGCCGGTATCGACATGGCATGTGACAATGCCGAATTACTCATCACCACCGACGGCTTTACGGTCAAGCCGCTGGAATTCCCGGGCGGTGATATCGGGTCGCTGGCGGTACACGGTACGATCAACGATCTGGCGGTCAGCGGCGCGATTCCCCATTACCTGACCCTGAACCTGTTTATCGAAGAAGGGCTTGAGGTGGCGTTATTGCAACGCCTGCTCAACAGCCTGGCCGGCGCCGCCCGTGACGCCGACGTGCGCATTGCCTGCGGCGATACCAAGGTGGTACCGCGCGGCGAAGGCAGCGGCGTCTATTTTGCCACCACCGGCGTCGGTCTGCGAACGCGTTCGTTACAACTGGGTATGTCCCGTATCCAGTCGGAAGACACGATCCTCGTCAGCGGACCGGTTGGGGACCACGGGATTGCCGTGATGCTGGCCCGCGAACAATTCGGCCTGCGCGGCGAGGTCCGTTCCGATGCGGCCAGTGTCCTGCCCCTGGCGCAGGCCGCCACCGAACTGGGTGGCCTGCGTTATATGCGCGATCCCACCCGTGGCGGGCTGGCGACGGTACTGCACGAGATCCAGCGCGCCACGGGACTGGGGGTACGGATCCAGGAGTCCTGCATTCCGGTCCGCGAACCGGTCCGATCCGTCTGCGAGATGCTCGGCTACGATCCCTATTATCTGGCCTGTGAAGGGCGCATCGTGGCCGTTATCGCCACCGAACAGGCTCAGGCTTTACTGGATGCTTGGCAGCAACTTCCCGCGGGCGAGGACGCCGCCATCATCGGCCAGATTAATCGTGATGACCCTTGCGTGGTGCTGGAGACCGAACTGGGAGGCGAACGGGCGCTGGAAGAACTGGAAGACGATCCCCTGCCGCGGATCTGCTAAGTAACTGTTCCTAATAAGGTACTCAGAAGCGCAGGTCAGGTTGCGCGCAGCGTTACCTGACACTCTCGATATCGGAGGGTTGTCACGCAGGCTAACGCCAGCGTGAGCTACAAGATTAGCCAGAGTGCAAGGTGTGCACGAAATTGGAACAGTTATTTGAGTCACCTCCCCTGCGAACAGTGAATATCACCCATTTTATGCTGATCATGATCACAGTTGTCCCCATCAAACCAGTATTACCAGTATGTCTATGTAAGGATCATTATTCGGTTTGCCAAACTCGCTATGCCTGCTAATCTTTGTGAAGATGTTTTCGGTCATAAGATTGTCATAACCGAAACGTACAACCGGAAACGTAAAAACAGGATGGCTGGATGAATAATAATAAAGCCCTGTCGTTTTTCTCAGGCATTGTATTCGGGGTCGGCTTTTTCACCATCAACGGTTCCGTCCATGCCAGTGACGGTGCCGGTTTGTTTCAGCAACACTGCGCGCAATGCCACCGGTCGGCCAGCCGAATCAAGAGCGCACCGGAACAGATCGCAGAACTGCTGAATGGCAAAACGATACGCCAGCACCGTTTCAATCTCGATGAAGCCACTGTCCGTGTGATCGTCGAATACATAAAACAACAAAAATCTTGAATTGCGTATGCAGACACTGATTCTCGGCATCGGAAATACTTTGCTCAGCGATGAAGGCGTCGGCGTACATGCCATTCATTATCTTCAGGACCATTATCCCGAGCTGCCCGATACCCGGCTGATTGACGGTGGTACCCTGAGTTTTACCCTGGCAACGGATATCGAGGAAGCCGACAACCTGATTGTCATCGATGCGGCCCAGCTGCATGCCGACCCGGGCACAGTGAAAGCCTTTGTTAATGACGAGATGGATCAATTTCTGGGCAAGGGCAACAAACGCAGTGTCCACGAAGTAGGTTTACTGGATCTGATGCACATCAGCCGACTCAGTGGCAGCTTCCCGAACCGGCGTGCCCTGATCGGCATCCAGCCACAAAAACTGGACTGGGGCGAATCGCCCACCGACGCCGTCTCCGCCGCCATTCCGCTCGCCTGCGAGCAGGTCGTTGAACAGATCCGGAGCTGGCAAGTATGACCAAACTGGACGAGATCACTGTCAGTATCGAGCCGCCCACTTCACCCAGCCAGGTGCGGGCCATCCTCACTGAACTGCAGACCAAGCTCGAGTGCCTGGTACAACAGGGCATGACTGATTCGGTCGATCTGCGCAGCCTGCCCATGTTCCCCGGCGACTACGAACAACTCAAGGAGACCCTGGGTTACGGTGAAATCCACGTCACGATCGATGCCATGGGGCCGACGGAGATTTATGAAACCGCCATCCCCGGTCTCTGGTGGGTGAGCCATTTCAACAATGAAGACGAAAATATCGCCGAATTTATCGAAATCACCGCCTTGCCGGAAATATTGAAAACCGATGAACAGGATCTTCACCAGGCCGGGCAGCAACTTCAACAACTGATTGACCGTTCCGATCGCAACCTCAACAGCTAACGGGGAGTAAAGTGATGAAGCAGGATGAAACACTTGCCGAACACCTACAGGGCCAGGGCATCAGTCGACGTGGATTCCTCAAGTTTTGTGCCGCCACCGCCTCGATGCTGGCTTTATCACCCGGCATGGCCGGTGCCATTGCCGATGCCCTGGGCAAAGCCCGACGCCCCTCGGTGATCTGGCTCTCCTTCCAGGAGTGCACCGGCTGTACCGAATCACTGACCCGATCCCACAACCCGTCTGTCGAAAGCCTGATTCTCAGCGCGATCTCGCTTGATTATCACCATACGTTGCAAGCCGCTTCGGGAACCGCTGCCGAGGAGGCCCGGGAACAGGCCATGCACGACAACAAGGGCGAATATCTGCTGGTGGTCGATGGTTCCATTCCCACCGGAGCTGGCGGTGGCTACTCGACGATTGCCGGTATCAGTAATTTACAAATGCTCGAAGAGACGGCGAAAGACGCTGCCGCCATCATCTCCGTCGGCACCTGTGCCGCCTTTGGCGGGATCCCCTATGCCAATCCCAATCCGACCGGAGCTCGCTCCGTCATGGACCTGATCCACGACAAGCCGATTGTCAATGTCCCGGGCTGTCCCCCGATTCCGATCGTCATTACCGGCGTCCTTTCTCATTATCTGACCTTCGGCAGCTTGCCGGAACTCGACAATCTCAACCGCCCGCTCTCCTTTTTCGGCGATACGATTCACGATCGCTGCTATCGCCGCCCCTTTTACGACCAGGGCAAGTTTGCCAAGACCTTCGACGACGAAGGCGCTCGCAACGGCTGGTGTCTGTATGAACTGGGCTGCAAGGGACCAACAACCCACAACGCCTGCGCCACGGCCAAATGGAACAACGGCGTCAGCTTTCCCATCGAGTCGGGTCACGGCTGTATCGGTTGCTCGGAACCTAATTTCTGGGATGCCGGCAGTTTCTACCAGGCCATCTCCTCATCGCCCGAGGATCTGAGTCGCGCGGCCACCGGCGCCATTATTGCCGGTGCCGCGGCCGGTGCCGGCGTCGGACTGTATAACAAGTACAAACAGTCCAGGGCCAAAGACAAACACTATACGGTCACCACCAAAGATATGGAGGACTCATAATCATGAGCTCCCTGGAACTTCTTACCTGGGCACGTGGCCCGGCCTTACAGGCGGCACTGGTGATTTTCATCATCGGCATGCTTATCCGGGTACTGGAAATCTTGCTGCTGGGCAGAAAAACCGATCTTACCAGGGCACGGGCCGGCCAGATGGGGCCCGGTCTGCGCACTATTTTCAGCCGTAGTCTGCCGGTCAGCGGCACCTGGAAACAACACCTGTCGGGATACCTGTGGCACATCGGTTTTATCGTGGTGCTGTTGTTCTATGCACCGCATATCCAGCTGTTCAAGCAAGGCTTCAATATCGCCTGGCCGGCACTGCCGACGTCGCTGATTGATATTATTACCATCGTCACCATGGCCGCACTGGTTTTCTCCCTGTCTCTGCGTTTTACCGATCCGGTGCGCCGCATGTTATCGACCGTGGGCGACTATTTTTCCTGGCTGGTGACATTTCTCCCGGTCGCAACCGGTTATATGGCCTTTCATAATGTTGGGCCGGATTACACACTGGTACTCGCACTGCATATCATGAGTGTGAATCTGTTGCTGGTCGTGTTCCCCTTTACCAAACTGAGTCACGCCATTACCTTCCTGTTTTCCCGCTGGTATAACGGCGCCAATGCCGGGCGTAAAGGAGTTCGAGTATGAGCGAATCCGTCGACCGGGCAGTCAATGCCATGAAAGAACAGATCGATGCACCCATTGCGTCGTACTTCTCCAGTTGCGTTCATTGCGGCATTTGCGCCGATGCTTGTCTGTTTTATACGGAAACCGGCGATCCGCAATACACCCCTATCCACAAACTCGATTTGATGAAACGGGTCTGGGAGCGGGAATACACGTTTGCGGGACGCATTAAAAAATGGCTCGGTCTCAGTCGCAATATCACCGAGAATGATCTGACCAAATGGGAGACGCTGGTTTATGACAGTTGCACCCTGTGCGGCCGCTGCTCCCTGTATTGTCCGGTCGGTAACGACATCGTCACCATGGTGCGCAAAATGCGCGAGGCCATGGCGGCCTCCGGCCACGCGCCGGAAGGCCTGCAACAAGCCAGCAAACGGGCGATCGAGATCGGCAGCCCGATGGGAGTCACCCTGAAGACCCTGGAAGCCCAGATCAAACACGCGGAAAAAGAGGCTGGCATGGAAGTGCCGCTGGACAAGCAGGGCGTCGATTACCTGATGTTACTGTCATCCGCCGAGATCGCCCAGTTCAATGAAATCATCCCGGCAGTCACGCGTATCTTTCACGAGGCCGGGGTCTCCTGGACCCTGAGCTCCGAGGCCTTCGAGGGCACCAACAGCGGCATTCAAATCGGCTCATCGGATATCGCGGCCGAACTGATCCAGCGCATCGTCGATGGCGCACAGAAACTCAAGGTCAAATACGTCATCAGTCCCGAGTGCGGACACGCCTATACTGCCCTGCGCTGGGAAGGTCCCAATCTGATCGGCAAACCCTATCCCTTCGAGGTCGTCCACATCATTGAACTGCTGGATCAATTACGGACCCAGGGTAAACTCAAGCTTGAGGGCAAGGATGAGACTCGCCAGACCTTCCACGATCCCTGTCAGATGGTACGTCGCGGCGGCGTCATGGAACAGCCTCGCAATTTGATGAACATGGTCGCCACCGATTTTGTGGAAATGACCGAACACAGCCTGATGGGCTGGTGTTGTGGCGGCGGCGGTGGCGTGAGTGCCAATGAACGCGCCGAGCCGTTGCGTCGCAAGGTATTCAGCAAGAAGCGAGAACAACTGGAAGAAATCGGCGTGGAGCGTATCGTCACCGCCTGTTCCAACTGTCGCAACATGCTCGAAGAAGGACTCGAAGATAACAATATGGACGAGATCGAAGTGGTCGGACTCAGCGAATGGCTGGCTGAATACCTCGTCACCTCGTCCCCCAGGGCAGCAGGAGATGACTCATGAGTGAACGCGTTGTTGTTGATCCGATCACCCGTATCGAAGGCCATCTGCGTATCGAGGCGCAAACCAATGGCGACACCATTACCGAGGCGTATTCCTCCGGCACCATGGTGCGGGGTATCGAGATTATTTTACGCGGCCGGGACCCGCGCGATGCCTGGGCTTTTGCCCAGCGTATTTGCGGTGTCTGTACCCTGGTGCACGGCATCGCCTCGGTCCGCGCGGTGGAAGACGCGTTGAACTATGAGATTCCGCCCAACGCCCAGCTGATTCGCAATCTGATGATCGCCGCGCAGTATGTGCATGACCATGTCATGCATTTTTATCACCTGCATGCCCTGGACTGGGTCGATGTGGTCTCCGCCCTGGATGCCGACCCCAGGGCCACCTCGCAACTGGCACAAAAAGTCAGCCCGGCGAACCCGAAAAGCTCGCCCGGGTATTTTGCTGATACGAAAAAACGTCTCAAGGAATTTGTCGAAAGTGGCCAGCTGGGGATCTTTGCCAACGGCTACTGGGGTCACCCGGCCTACAAGTTGCCCCCCGAAGCCAACCTGATGGCAGTATCGCACTATCTCGAGGCCCTGGCCTGGCAGCGTAACGTCGTGCAACTGCATACCATCCTCGGCGGCAAGAACCCCCATCCCAACTTCCTGGTCGGCGGAGCACCATCGGCCATCAGCATCGACCCGGGCCATCAGGGCAAAGGCAAAGGTCCGCGCTACCGCGGCGGTGTGGGCGCCACCGCCCTGAACCAGAACGGGCTGTCCAAGATCAAGGATATCATCGAAGAGATGCAGCGCTTCGTCGATCAGGTCTATCTGCCCGACACACTGGCCATTGCCAGCTTTTACAAAGACTGGGCCAAACAGGGCGAAGGGGTTGGTAACTTCATGAGTTACGGCGACTTCCCCACCGACGGCATGAGTAGCGTCGATTCTTTTCTGGTTCCGCGCGGGGCGATCCTCAACCGGGATCTCTCCACCGTGTATGACGTGGATCTCAACGATGAAAAACAGATCAAGGAATATATCTCGCACTCCTGGTACAACTACAGCGGCGGCAAGGATCAGGGGCTGCATCCCTATGACGGCGAGACCGAATTAAACTACGACGGCCCACAACCGCCCTATCAACATCTCAACGTCGATCAGTCCTACTCCTGGATGAAATCCCCGCGCTGGAACGGTCACGCCATGGAAGTCGGCCCGCTGGCCCGGGTGCTGCTACTCTACGCCAAGGGACACGAGCAGACTAAAGAGCTGGCCAGCAAAGCCCTGCGCCAGCTCGATCTGCCGCTGGAGGCCATGTATTCCACCCTGGGACGCACCGCCGCCCGCACCCTGGAAACCAAGATCTTCGCCGACGGGATGATGGGCTGGTACGACCAGCTGGTGAATAATATCCGTAACGGCGATGTCAAAACCCATAACGAAAAGCTCTGGGATCCTTCGACCTGGCCCAAAGAAGCCCGTGGCGTTGGCTATACCGAAGCCCCGCGTGGCGCCCTGGCCCACTGGATCGTCATCAAGGACGGCAAGATCGACAACTACCAGGCCGTGGTTCCCAGCACCTGGAACGCCGGTCCCCGCGATGCCGAGGGTCAGGCCGGGCCTTACGAGGCGGCCCTGCAGGGTCACAAACTGCACGATCCCGAACAACCGATCGAAATCCTGCGCACCATCCACAGTTTCGATCCCTGTATTGCCTGCGCGGTGCATGTGACCGATACTGAGGGTGAAGAGCTGATGAACGTCAAAGTGGTCTGAATTAAGGAGGCATTGATCATGCAGCATAGAATCAAACAGGGATTTTTTTTCGCTTCAGCACTGTTGTTAAGCGGGACTGCTGTCGCGCACCCTTCCCGTGAACATCACCAGGGACTGGTCGACGGAATATGGCATCTTCTGACCCAGCCCGATCACCTGCTGATGCTACTGGCAGGGCTGGCCGTTGGGCTGTATACCAAACACAAGTTGACCGCCTTCAGAAAATCACAACGGGCAAAGGGCGAATAACTCATGTGTCTTGGCATTCCCATGCAGATTGTCGAGATCGACGGCTACAGCGCCCGCTGCGAGGCCAAGGGCGTGGAGCGCACTGTCAGCCTGTTTATGATGCAGGATGATTCGATTGCACCTGGCGATTACGTCATGGTGCATGTCGGCTATGCGATTCAGAAAATCAGTGAACAGGATGCCCGCTCCAGCTGGGAACTGTTCGACGAGATCCTGGCCGCCGAATCGGCTCTTTCCAATGCATGAACTGTCGATCTGCCAGAGCATGTTGAGCCAGATCGAAGCCGTGGCCCGGGACAACCGGGCCAGCGCGGTACACCGGGTGAAAGTCCAGATCGGCCCCCTCTCCGGTGTCGAGCCGCAATTGCTGCAGCAAGCCTTTCCGATCGCTGTTGCCGGGAGCATTGCCCGGGATGCCATACTCGACATCGAACTGTTACCGATCCGGATCGAATGTCAGCAATGCGGCGGCGAATCCGAGGCTACCGCCAACAAACTGATCTGTGGTCACTGCGGTCACTGGCAAACGCGCCTGCTCAGCGGCGATGAAATGTTACTAGCGAGCCTGGAACTGGATCGTGCAACGAACAAGAAAACGGCAACATGTTAACAAAACAATGCTTACCACCAAGACACAAAGACACCAAGAAAAAATTGATATAAAAGCCCGAGATAAAAATAGCTTTATGTTTCTTTAAATCTTTGTGCCTTGGTGTCTTGGTGGTTCGCTTTAGAACTTATTGAAAAAGGAGTCGGTATGTGTGATACCTGCGGCTGCAACATTACTTCCGGCAACCGGCACCTGCTGCAACCGGCCGGCAAACTGGAAAAAACCGCGGACGGCAAGTCGGCGGTAACGGTACTGCAAAGCCTGCTCTCGGAAAATGACCATCAGGCCATGCACAATCGTCAGCATTTCGACAAGCATGGCGTGCTGGCCATCAACCTGATGTCCTCCCCCGGCAGCGGCAAGACCGCCCTGCTCGAGGCGACTATTGACGCCCTGGCCGATCGTTATCGCATTGCCGTTATCGAAGGGGATCTGGAGACCGAAAACGACGCCGAACGAATCCGCGCAAGAGGCGTCACCGCGATCCAGATTGCCACCGGCAGCGCCTGTCACCTGGATGCGCACATGGTGCACGACGCCCTGCACCAGCTGAACCTGGCCGATTATGATCTGATCTTTATCGAGAACGTCGGCAACCTGGTCTGCCCCGCCAGTTTCGATCTGGGCCATCACCACAACATCACCCTGCTCTCGGTGACCGAAGGCGACGACAAGCCGGCCAAGTACCCGGTCATGTTTCGCGCCGCCGATCTGATGCTGCTGACCAAGACCGATCTGCTCGCGGTACTGGATGATTTTGATCCGCAAAAGGCCGAACAGTGCCTGCGGCAATTGGCCAATCCGGCGCCCATGCTGTCTCTGTCGGCCACCCGGCAACAGGGCCTGGAAGCGTGGTTCGACTGGCTGGATGATGCCATTACCTCCCACCGCGGGCGGCTTGAACAGGGCGAAACGGTCGTGCCCAAAATCCAGTCGGACGGCGCCCGGTGGCACGCCGGCGAGCCGGCCCATCCCTGAGGTCGGCAACCGCTGATGAGCCTCGACGCGCGACAATGGCTGCAACAGATCCGGCAACTGCCTTTGCCGGAGAAAGTACGCATCATGAATGTCTGCGGCGGACACGAACGCTCCATCACCCAGGCCGGCCTGCGCAGCGCGCTGCCGGACCAGATTGAATTAATTCCCGGTCCCGGCTGTCCGGTCTGTGTCTGTCCCGAGGAAGATGTCTTCGAAGCCATCCAGATCGCCCTGCACGAGAATGTCATTCTGGTGGCCTTCGGCGATATGTTGCGCGTTCCGGTCAATGTGCGCAAAAGCGAAGCACGCTCGCTGGAACAGGCCAAAGCGCGCGGCGCGGATATTCGCCCGATCGCCTCGCCCACCGAGGCGGCACAAATTGCCCGCGACAATCCCGACAAAGACGTGGTGTTCTTTGCCGCCGGCTTTGAAACCACCACCGCGCCGGTGGCCGCCATGCTGGCCGAGGGCGTGCCGGCCAATCTGCTGTTACTGCTTTCGGGGCGACTGACCTGGCCGGCGGTGGCCATGCTGCTGAACTCGGAAGACCCCGGTTTCGATTGCCTGGTCGCCCCGGGACATGTGGCCACGGTCATGGGCTCGGAAGAATGGGGCTTTGTCGTCGAACAGCACCAGATTCCGGCGGCCGTGGCCGGCTTCAACAACGAAAGCCTGCTGGCCGCCTTTTATTCGACGCTGCGCCAGTTACTGGAGGACAAGCCGTTTCTGGATAACTGTTATCCCGAACTGGTGAGCGAACAGGGTAACGCCCGGGCGAAAAAGCATTTGTACGATGTCATGGAAGTCACCGACGCCAACTGGCGCGGGATCGGCACCATTCCCGCCTCCGGTTTTGGTCTGAAAGAAGCCTATCAAGCACATGATGCCCGGCAAAAGTACGCCGGCTACCAGGATGACGCCCGCAAACGGGCCGGCGAGATGCCGCCGGGCTGCGACTGTGCGCGGGTGGTACTGGGCAAGATCTATCCCACCGAATGCAAGCTGTACGGCGCCGCCTGCACCCCGCGCAATCCGATCGGCCCGTGCATGGTCTCCGACGAAGGTGCCTGCCGGATCTGGTGGAGCAACGTACGAAAACCCGCGGCCTGACGCCCAGATACCAGGTACCAGGTCCAAGCAAGGAACCAGGACCTGGTACCTGAAAAGTCGCCAGGGCGGCACCGGATTGAAGACCGATCAGGGCGGAAGGTCCGACAACAGAATACGGGGAACGGACCCAACAATTCAGTAAAAAGGCCGCCGCAGCGGCCTTGAGGGATTCACTCCATCATCATGCCCGGGCCACCCATCATCCCGCGGCCAGACTGACGGCGCATCTCCCGCAGCTGTTCCCGCTGCTCGGCAGTGAGTTGATCCATCATCCGATTACGAGCCTCGAGCCGATCCTGGAACATCTGCTTGCGCAGATTGGCCATCTTGTCATAAATGCGACTGGCGGCGGTTGTACCCGGTTTATCGGCAGCCATGACATCCTGTAACTGGTGGCGCAGCTCCATCATCTCGCCCATGCGCTCCCAGTTCTTTTTCTGCATTTTGCGCTGCATATCACGCATTTGCTGGCGTTGTTTATCATTCAAATCGAGCATCATCACAGGCCCCATGCCGCCCATCATGCTCCCGCCATGCATGCCATCCATCATGCCCATGCCACCCATCATGCCGCGGCCCTGCATGTGTCCCCGGTAATCATCTTCATCCATTTGTCCCATCATGCCCATGCCGGAACCGCCGTGCGCCGCGGCGGCCAGGGAGAACGGCAAAAGCAGAGAAAATATCATGATACTTAGTAGCGTTTTGTGCAGTTTCATTTGACACCTCCTGGTTGACGTAAAAATACATCCTGTTATGCACAAGCGAAGCAGATTTCCTGGTCCTGTCAACGTATTGACGTATGATATTGAAAATAATCGATTAAACACAGGTAAAAAGATCAGATGGTCGTGCCAGGTTGATCCGGCAGAGGCAATCGACAAGCAAAAAAGACTAAAATAGAAAGGAGTACGGACTTTATTTTAAGCGCATTTCGTCTAAATATTGCCTGCCTTAACAAAACTGGATGCCAGAATTAAAAACTCGTCGTCAAAATTTGCTTGAACCTGCCAAGCTCTTTGGACGCTAGTCGTTGCCGCGAAAATTGATTCAGCGGATTGATGAGGCACCCTCACTCATTTGTGTCACGATCAGTTTTTGAATCTGCATGTCATGCAGGGTATAGGGAATCCCACCGGTGCCCAGGCCGGACTGGCGCAACCCCGCAAAGGGCATCCAGTCGACACGAAAAGCGGTGTGTTCATTGATCATTACCGCCGAGGCATCCAGGCGACTGCTGGCAAGCTTTGCCGTGGACAGGCTGTCCGTAAACACCGCGGCCTGGAAGGCCCAGGGCAGGCTGTTAGCACGGGCAATCGCCTCCTCAATCTCGTCATAGGGATAGACACAAACAACCGGGCCGAATATCTCCTCGCGACTGACTTTGGCATCGTCCGGGGGATCATAGAGTACGGTGCAGGCATAAATGGTTGACGATAATGGCTCGCCACCACACAGCAGTTCGGCACCGGCACTGACTGCCTCATTAACCCATTGGCCTATCCGCTCGACTTCAGCAGGACGAATCAACGGGCCGACCTCAGTCTCTTCCAGAGTCGGATCCCCGACCCGCAATTGCGATGCACCTTCAGCAAGCCGGGCCGCCAGTTCCTGTGCAATGCTGCGATGCACGAAGACCCGCTGTACCGACACGCAGACCTGGCCGGCATGATAAAAGCCGCCTTTCAGCAGCCGGGGGATGACGGCGTCAATATCGGCATCCTTCGCCACAATCACCGGCGCGGCTCCACCGTGTTCCAGAGCGCAGCGGGTGCCCGGTGCAAGTTGCGCACGTAACGACCAGCCGACCCGGGCACTGCCGATGAAACTGAAAAAGCCGACGCGCGGATCGGTAACCAACCTCGTGGCCACTTCCCGGTTATCGGTCACCAGTGCCTGACACCAGGCCGCTGGCAGGCCGGCCTCGTGCAGAATCTCGACCAGCCGAAAGCAGGAAAGCGGCGTTTCCTCCGCCGGCTTGACGATCACAGGGCAGCCGGCAGCTACCGCCGGCCCGACCTGATGCGCAATGAGATTAAGCGGATGGTTAAAGGCACTGACCGCCACCACCACACCAACAGGTTCGGCAATAGTGAAGGCCTGCTTGCCGGCCGAAGCCGGGTTGATATCCATGGGAATGACTTCACCTCCATCATTGCGCAAGCACTCAACGCACAGACGAAGGCTGTCGATAGCCCGCGCCACCTCGACCCGGGAATCGTTCAATGGCTTGCCGCCTTCACGGGCGGCTTCGAGGGCCAGCGTTTCGGCACGCTCGGTCATAATCGCGCAGGCTTTCTCCAGGATGACGATCCGTTGTGTCACCGATAACCAGGCATCGCGATTACGAAACAGCGCATAGGCCGTCGCCAGTGCTGCCTCAACAGCCTGATCGTCGCAGGTATCGATATCGGCAATAGGAGTCTGGTCAAACGGTGAGCTTACCTGTCGGCTCCCGGCCGGGCTGATGTCGTTGGCGATCATCGCCGGGTAATGTGCAAGCATAAATTTTCTCCTAAATCGTCCGGCTCTGTTCCTTGATGGCATGGTTGAGAATGCGATCATTATCACTGTAATCGACCGGCACCTCGATCAGCCGCACCCCCGGACTGTTGAGGCACTCTGCCAGCAGTTCCGGCAATTCGGCGGCCGAAGCGACCCGATATCCTCTGGCCCCATAACTGTTGGCATACTGCACAAAATCGGGATTGCCGTAATCCAAACCAAAATCCTCGAAGCCCATGTTGGCCTGTTTCCATTTGATCATGCCGTAGGCATCGTCGCGCAGGATCAGCACCACCAGATCGAGTCCCAGACGCACGGCAGTCTCTAGTTCCTGGGAATTCATCATAAAACCGCCATCACCACAAATGGCCATTACCTTGCGCCGGGGATGAACTATCCTGGCCGCCATGGCCGAGGGCAGGCCCGCTCCCATGGAGGCCAGGGCGTTGTCCAGCAGCACGGTGTTGGGCTGATAGGCCCGGTAGTTGCGCGCAAACCAGATCTTGTAGATACCGTTATCCAGTGCAATGATACCGTCTTCGGGCATGGCCCGGCGAACCTCTGCCACCAGTCGCTGCGGATAAACCGGAAAACGCTCGTCGGCGATACCCTCCTGCAGATGCGCATCCAGATGTCGCTTGACCGTCTGGAAACGTTGAAAGTCCCAGTGCGGGCACGCCTTGACCTCGGCGGTCAATCTTTCAATACTGTCAGTGATGTCGCCGATCACCCCCTGCTGCGGGTGATACACCGCATCGATCGAGGCGGTAATGTAATTGACATGGATAACTTTCGCCGATCCGGCATCACCGGCACCCGCCAGATCGGGACTGGCCGGCTCGAGATCATCATCACCCATAATGAAGGGCGGTTTTTCGACCACATCATGCCCGACATTGATAATCAGATCCGCTGCCTCAATCGCCCTGTGCAGGTAATCCTCGCCGGACAGCGCGGCGGTACCGAGAAACAGCGGATGGCGTTCATCAATCACGCCCTTGCCCATCTGAGTGTTGAAAAAGGGGATCCCGGTCTTGTCAACAAAGGCCCGCAACGCCGAACAGGTCTGGCGACGATTGGCACCGGCACCAATCAGTAACAGGGGATGACGGGCGGATTGCAGCATCTCTGTCGCCGTGGCAATGGCATCGTCGCTGGCGCGTGGATTGGTGAAGCGGCTACGGCCAATGACCCCGGCATCGGTCTCGTCCCGGGCGATATCCTCGGGTAGCTCAAGATGCACCGCGCCGGGCCGCTCATCCCCGGCACGTCGAAATGCCTCACGCACCCGGGCAGGAATGTTGTGCGCACTACTGAGCTGGCGCGTGTACTTGGTCAGCGGCTGCATCATGTCGACCACGTCGACGATCTGGAATTCACCCTGTTTACTGGCCTTGATTGGCTTTTGCCCGGTGATCATCAGCATCGGCATTGCACCGAGCTGGGCATAGGCCGCGCCGGTTACCAGGTTGGTGGCGCCAGGGCCGAGTGTCGCCAGACAGACACCGGTTTTGCCGGTCAGTCGTCCATAGGTGGCCGCCATAAAAGCGGCGGCCTGTTCATGACGTGTCAAAACAAGCCGGATTGTCGAATCTTTGAGCGAATTGAGCAGATCCAGGTTTTCTTCTCCCGGAATACCGAAGATATACTCCACCTCTTCTGCCTCCAATGCCCTGACGAACAGATCAGCTGCTTTCATTATTCCGGCTCCCTTGCATCCTGAATACAATCATTTATTTCAATCTCCACACACATCCTCGCTTCCTCACGCATAGCGGCTATCGGCCTTGTCATACTGATAAATCCATACTTGAATTGGTCGCAGTAATCTTCGAAACCTGACACTCCCCCTCTCCGGTCAGGCACTACCTGCATCAGTGGGTTAACCGTCGCCTCATCAGAGGAAAAAACCGGTTCATCATCCCTTCTTATAGTTGAATGTTTGCTCAATAATTGCGAGTATGGCAGTACTTGAACGATCGTTCAAGTTTGTTATGATGAGAGGATAAATAACGAATTGAGTGAGATATGCCGCCATGCCCCGCCCCAGCGAAGATGTCACCAGAAAACCTGACGCGGGATCATAATAACAATCGATGGCATGGTCATTTTTCTAACACCCGATTTGGCCCAACCGCATAACCGTGCGGGAAACCCAGTCCAAACATTCCAGTAACGACGCTTAATAGTATGATGCCAGACAGCGAACAAAACGCGACGCGGGATATCCTGCACTATCCGCCTGAATATTTGCGGACTGATGGAAACAGAATCCTGATTCCGGTTACCTACAAGCGGACATGGGATGACGGTTTCGGAGCAAGGGGCTGGAAACTCGACATAGCCATTGACGATCCGGTCATCATCGCTGCCACCCGGGAGACGGGCGAGAAAATCAATACCTCCGTATTCGTGCACGATATACTCGATCATTTTCTTTCCGGCTTCGGTATTAGCGGCCATCGCAGCGAAGCGATGGCACTGATCCAGCTTTCAAAACGGACTGGCTCCGACCCCGCATCCGATTACGAGCAACTGGTCAAAGAAGATATCCTCAATGGACAGGTTAATGGGGAAGAATTGATCGATTTTTTGCCAGAGGAACTCCGTGTCTTAGTTCCCGACGATGCTCCCGATTTCGAAATCATTGCGCTGTTGTCTAATCAGCTTGGCAAAGGTCGCCTGATCGAATTACTGGTCGAGAATTTTTTTCGAATCGGTCATGAAGGAGAGAGTCACGCCGATAACAGCTGGCAAAAACTTGGACTGGACAAAAACAAGCAGACACAGTCAGGGCGGGCACTACAGAAGCTTGTCGAAACCATTGATAAGGCTGTCGAACAAAATGACATTGAAGAACTGAATGGGGAAATTGAAATTACCAGGCATTATGTCACCTTCCATACCCCATCCTGCGATTTCAGCCAGTCCGTTGAGCAACCCCGTGTCAACATTGCCGACAACCAGCTCTGAATCAACAAACCCGCCTGATGGCGGGTCTGCATACTTTTACAGCAACAGCGCTGCTGTTTATTTTTTGCCCCTTAACTCCGGGCGTTCCTTATATCGAACATCACGCACTGAATAGGGTAATGGATTGATATAGGTAAACCCCTGGTGCTGGAGATAGGCGATCTCGGGAAAACCCGCCGGCACTATCGTGACAAAACCGTGAAAGTCATCCGGCGCATAGCCTGCCGCGCGCAGAGCGTTGTTGCACATACGAAATTCCACGCCCATATCCGCCAGCTGCTTCATCTTGTCCATCACGCCCTGGTACTTGACGTAATTTTCCTTGGCGAAAGCACGTAGCTCGGGACCATGGGTGACCACTACCATCTTGCCCTTCAGCGGTTTCATGGTATTTTTGACGAAGGCGTACAGGATATTCAGTTTGTTAGGATCCTCATAGTTGGCATCGAATACCGCATCAATTACCGGATACTCGTGCATATTGGTCGTCGAGGTACCGTAGGGCGACATCGCCTCCTCGGCTGACAGCGGATTGCCAAACATCAACATACCCATCACGCTCAACAGCGCCAGCCGGGGCCAATGGCCCACTTTCATTATCTGTTTCATCTTTTTCCCCTTTGATTTATACGTAAATGGTGTGTCCTTGAACAAAAGCCAGGAACAATGACAGTTTAGCCATTATTGAGCGATTGCTCAATATCCCGGGAAACAGCCATGAATGAGGAAAAACTGACCACTATTGTCTCCGAAGGATCCCTTGACCGGGTCTGATGCTAAGCCCACAGGCGATCGGAGGCCCCGCGCCGATAACCCCAACCAGTACAGGGAAGCCCGCCAGACCATCAAAGCCGAGCGAACCAGAAAATCATCATCATCGGAACATCAACTACTAAGGAATGCATGGAATCACGAGCGACAATTGAAACACTGGATGCGCTCCGGAGCACGCGATAGCGACGCTTCGGTTCAAAAGCGAGAACCGAAACAGACAACAGATTACGAAATAAATATTGAAAAAAGGAGTTTCAACGAAGTTGCCGGAAACACAAAGCCCGGACTAAATTTTATCATCCCGGGCTTTGTTGTAGTTGGGGTGGCTGATGGGAATCGAACCCACGACAACAGGAGCCACAATCCTGCACTCTACCAACTGAGCTACAGCCACCATAGAAAAAAGTATCTAGTGTCTAGTGTCTAGTACCTAGTATCTAGTTACTAGAGCCTGGGTATTGGCGCGCCCGGCAGGATTGCCTCGGGACTTCCCTGTCCCTCGCCCTGCGGGCATCGCTTCGCGATGGCCAAATCGGCAGTCCTGCCGATTTGTCGAACCTGCCTGATTTATACGCAGGTTCTCGTCCTTACCTCTAACACGCGATGAAGTCATATGCGACCTCCATCCAATTGCTTTGGGCATTTGGCGCGCCCGGCAGGACTCGAACCTGCTACCCTCGGCTTAGCTTACCCGCTACAGCTTTCGCTGCCGGATTCCATCCGTTTGTGGTCTGGACCATCTCTTCACCGTCTCAGGTGTCGCACGTATGGCCTCTACGGATCCCGGTGATTTTACCATAGCGCCCAGAGGGCGAACCACCGGTTTCCTCGGGATTGCCATCAGCCTGACCTGTTAAGGTTTCCCCGATACAGTGCGATCCACTTTACAGGTTCCGATTCCCTGCAAAGGCTCCTCGTTCGCCCCGCAGGACGAGCTTAAAGGCCGATGCTCTATCCAGATGAGCTACGGGCGCTGAACTGGTCGGGGAAGAGGGATTTGAACCCCCGACATCCTGCTCCCAAAGCAGGCGCGCTACCAGACTGCGCTATTCCCCGGACAAGGGCGGCGATAATACGCATACTGACGATGCAGGTCAATGAAATTGCTGCTATTTTCCGTCACATGCTTGGCCTGACGCCGCTATCATGCGATCATAACAGGGTTTTCAATCCCAGAAACCCGAATTCGGACAGGTTTGCATGACAGCCCAGATTATCGATGGCAAGGCCCTCGCCGCCCAGCGGCGCCAGCTGATAAAACAGCAAGTGGATGCCCGGCTGGAGGCCGAGAAGCGGGCCCCCGGGCTGGCTGTCATTCTGCTGGGAAATGACCCGGCCTCGGAAGTCTATGTGCGTAACAAACGCAAGGGTTGCGAAGAAGCCGGTATCAACTCCTACGCCTATGACCTGCCAATCGATACGGAACAGGATCGACTGCTGACCCTGATCGATGAGCTGAATGCCAATCCGGTCGTGGACGGAATTCTGGTCCAGATGCCCCTGCCCCCGCATATCGATCAGGAAACTGTCATCGAACGCATCAAGCCGGACAAGGATGTGGACGGCTTTCACCCTTACAACATCGGGCGCCTGGCAGTACGCATGCCGGTCCTGCGCCCGTGCACCCCGCGCGGGGTGATCGCCATGCTGGAGAGCACCGGCCAGCCGATCAAGGGCCAGGACACGCTGGTGGTCGGGGCCTCCAACCACGTCGGCCGCCCGATGGCGCTGGAGCTGTTACTGGCCGGCGCCACGGTGACGGTCTGCCACCGTTTTACCCAAAATCTGGCCGACAAAGTGCGCGAGGCGGAGATCGTAGTGGTGGCCGTCGGCAAACCGGGCGTCGTCGACGGCGACTGGATCAAACCCGGGACCACCGTGATCGATGTGGGTATCAACCGCACCGAGGCCGGCAAGCTGATCGGGGATGTCGATTTTGCCAGCGCCAGCCAGAACGCCGCCTGGATCAGCCCGGTGCCCGGCGGGGTCGGCCCCATGACCGTGGCGATGTTGTTGCAGAATACGGTCGACGCCTGTAACAACTTCCACGATCATTGATACCCTTCATGCCCTTCGGGCAGGTGCCAGAGGCTAGATCCTGGCGCCTGGTCATCTACCTCTCGTTCCAGCCCGCAGGGCCTGTCGGGATCAGATACTTACCCGGCTCCTCAGGCAGACCAGCGAAGCAGCGTTGGTAAACAGGGGTTTGCTGCAATTCGCTATCCTCCTCGGCGCTTCCAAAAACCGATCCCAAATCAACCAGCAATTCTACTGGCTCCCCCTCGTGCGTTCCGGTACACCGTTCCACGTTCAGTTCTCCCGAGGCATCGAAGCTGCGAAACGCATGCAAACCGTTATTGTAGGCATGGAAACTCACCAGAGTCTGGGTTGGCGCGTTATGGTATTCGGGCAGATAGGCGGCTGTATAATCACGCACGACACGCCCCTGATCATCGCGGATAAATACCTCGATCACATGCAGATCGCCGCTTTCCATTTCCCATTGCACCCGACTGATCAGCTCGCCGTCGTGAAAATAACTTTCCTCACGATAAAATTCCGGCAAGTGGGCATAGCCCCCTGTTGTGGTCTTGCGTTTAACGGCCAGCTCCTCAATCAATTGCCGATGCAGCTTGAGTGTCTGATCGGCAAAGCGATTCCAGGTCTGGACGTGCGTCTGATCTTCCTGCAGGGCCTGGCTGAAAACCGGGGCGCCATGTACCAGAAGCGGGCCTACCAGCAGTAGTATTCGGGGATTCACAGTGACCTCCTTGCGATGGATTCAGACGATTGGTCGCTACCAGAGGCGAAAACTTACTCGCGTCGCCAGGTGGTGCCCCCGGGCCCGTCTTCGAGTATCACACCCTGATCATGCAGTTCATCACGGATCCGATCACTCTCCGCAAAGTCCTTGTTGGCCCGCGCCTCGGTGCGCTGGCGAATCAGCGCTTCGATAGTCTCGCTGTCCGGCCCGTCGCCGGCCACCTCGCCCTGCAAAAACGCCTGCGGCGATTGTTGCAGCAGACCGAGCAGACCACCGAGATATTTCAGGGTGGCGGCCGCCTGTTGTGTCGACGCCGGATTGGCCTGCCGGTTGACCTCATGGGCCAGATCAAACAGCACCGACTGCGCTTCGGGGGTATTGAAATCGTCGTCCATGGCGGCGCGAAAACGTTCGACATAGGCCTCACTGGCCGGCGCCGGTTCGATCGCCTCATGCCCGCGCAGGGCGGTATACAGTGTGGTCAACGCCCCCCTGGCATTGTCCAGATGCTGATCCGAATAATTGAGCGGGCTGCGATAGTGACTGGAGAGAATAAAATAGCGCAGCACTTCCGGCGCATACTGCTGCAGCACATCCCGGATGGTGAAAAAGTTGCCCAGCGACTTGGACATTTTCTCTTCGTCCACCCGCACAAAGCCGTTGTGCATCCAGACATTGACGAAGGTCTCGCCGGTGGCCGCCTCGGACTGGGCGATTTCGTTTTCATGATGCGGGAACTGCAGATCCAGCCCGCCGCCATGAATATCAAAATGGTGGCCCAGACAGTGGGTGGACATGGCCGAGCACTCGATATGCCAGCCGGGGCGCCCCTTGCCCCAGGGCGAGTCCCAGGCCGGCTCCCCCGCCTTGGCAGCCTTCCACAGCACAAAGTCGAGGGGATCCTGCTTGGCCTCGTCGACCGCAATGCGCTCGCCGGCCCGCAGATCCTCAATATGCTTGCCGGACAGGCGGCCATAGCCTTCAAACTGGCTGACATCGTAGTAAACATCGCCGTTCTCGGCCGCATAGGCATAGCCCTTTTCCACCAGGGCCTCGATCATCTCGATGATCTGCTGCATGTGCAGCGTCGCCCGCGGTTCCTGGTTGGGGTGCAGCACGCCCAGTGCCCCGGCATCGCGATTCATCTCCTCGATGTAGCGACCGGTCAGGTTGTCGATGGATTCGTGATTTTCGTTGGCGCGCTGGATAATCTTGTCGTCGATATCGGTGATATTGCGCACATAGGTGACGTGTTCGGCTCCGAACACCTCGCACAGATAGCGGTAGACCACGTCGAACACCACCAGTACCCGGGCATGGCCGATGTGACACATGTCATAGACCGTCATCCCGCAGACATACATCCTGACATTGGCCGGATCGATGGGCTGAAAGGCTTCCTTGCGCCGGGTCAGATTATTATGGATTTGCAGCATTGGAATCACTCGTCACAAACGCCGGCGCACCTCGCACCGACCAGCGCGTAGGGTACCGGAATTCCCCGGCCCAGACAAAATTCGCGGGACGATTCAAGACTTTTACCGGCCCGGCAAACCCATTATTATGGGCGCTCTGTGCCACAACCTTATGGAACTGCTGTTATGCGATATCTCCCGCTCTGGCTCAAACTGTTACTCCTGCTCGTCCCCGCTGCCGTCCTGGCCCAGGAATCCGCGCCGCGGGTCGAAATGCAAACCAGCATGGGCACCATCGTCCTGGAACTTGCACCGGACAAAGCCCCCAAAACGGTTGACAATTTTTTGCGCTATGTCGAGGACGGTTTTTATGACAACACCCTGTTTCACCGCGTGATCAATGATTTTATGATCCAGGGAGGGGGATTCACCCCCGGTTATGAGCGCAAGGAAACCCGGGCACCGGTCATCAACGAAGCCGACAACGGGCTGGAAAATAAACCCGGCACCATTGCCATGGCCCGCACCATGGATCCCCACTCGGCCACGGCCCAGTTCTTTATCAATGTCGCCGACAACGCGTTTCTCAATCATCGCGGCAAAACACCCCGCAAGTACGGTTATGCCGTGTTCGGCAAGGTCGTCAAGGGCATGGATGTCGTGAACAAAATCAAGTCTGTGACAACTGGTGCCGGCGGCCCCTTTGCACAGGATGTCCCCAAAACCCCGGTCATTATCCAGAAGGTTACGCGGCTCAATCCCGAGCAGCCCGCCTCTTCCAACTAATCAGGAATCATCATGGTCAAACTGCATACCAACAAAGGCACGATTGTGCTGGAACTCAATGCCGAGAAGGCACCGAAAACGGTTGAGAACTTTCTGAACTATGCGAAAAACGGCTTTTATGACGGAACGATTTTCCATCGTGTGATTGATAGCTTCATGGTTCAGGGGGGTGGCATGGAACCGGGCATGCGGGAGAAAAAAACCGACGCGCCCATCCAGAACGAAGCTAACAACGGCCTGAAGAACGAACGCGGCGCCGTTGCCATGGCCCGCACCCCGGATCCCCATTCCGCCTCCTCCCAGTTCTTTATTAATGTTTCCAACAATGACTTTCTGAACTTTCGTGCGGAAACCGCCGAGGGCTGGGGTTATTGCGTATTTGGCAAGGTTGTCGAGGGGATGGATGTCGTGGATGAAATCCGCCGGGTCGATACCGGTTCTTTCGGCCCTCACCAGGATGTGCCCAAAGAAGATATCGTCATCGAACGGGTGGAAGTCGAATAACCCGGGTATGGCAACCCTCTTTATTTCCGATCTGCACCTCAGCGATGAACGGCCCGGCATCACCGGGCTGTTCATCGACTTTTTGCAACAGCGGGCCAGTCACGCCGAGGCACTCTACATACTCGGCGATCTGTTCGAAGCCTGGCTGGGCGACGACATGATCCTGCCGGATTACCGGGCGGCCATCGACGCCATGCACGCACTCTCCCGCCGGGTGCCGCTGTATGTCATGTACGGCAACCGGGATTTTCTCATGCGCGAGGAGTTCTGCCGTCAAAGTGGCGCCGAGCTGCTGCCCGAACCAACCACCATTGATCTCTACGGCACGCCGACCCTGTTGCTCCACGGTGATACGCTTTGCACCGACGATCAACCTTACCAGGAGTTTCGTCGCATGGTACGCGATCCGCAATGGCAGGAAGCGTTACTGGCCAAATCGCCACAGGAGCGGCTGGCGCTGGCAAAGCAATACCGGGAAACCAGCAAGCTCGAGACCGGTAGCAAGGATGAGGCGATCATGGACGTCAATGCCAAAGCCGTTGAACAGCTGCTGCGCGATCACAACGTGTTCCAGATGATTCACGGCCATACCCACCGGCCGGCCGTTCACGAGTTCGAGCTGAACGGCCAGCCGGCGCGCCGGATCGTACTGGGCGACTGGTATGAACAGGGTAGCGTGCTGGTCTGTGATAAAAACGGCTGCCGCCTCGAAGGTCTGCCGCTTTAACTATTATTTCACCGCAGAGGTCACGGAGGAGATATCGTCTGTTGTGGTGCTTAAAGGATATAACGGCTGGAGCACTCTTAAATGCCGGATCCACCACGCTTGATCCGGCCTACTTCCTGGAAGGTGTACCGCTTTAATCGTTCAATGCCCGCCGCCGGTAACTTTGCCTCCACGCATATCCTGCACGGAAAAATGGCGGTAATCCTCCGGCAATTCAAATAGGGCCGGGTCGGGATCATAGTTTTCATCGTAATTGACCAGCGTGCGACCGTCTCCGTCAACGCTCCATTCCTGGATCGGAAAACCGTGTTCCAGATGCCGACCGGACGCAAACGTACTCATGGACATATCGCAGGCATCGTGGAGATCGGCGGGAATGTTGTTGAACGTCACCTTGCTGTCATTGGCCAGTATGGCTTTAAAGGCCTGCATGGCATCGACAACATCGGGCATCAGGCCCTTGACGGCCACCACGTCATAACAAACCTCATCATTGGCGAAAAACTGGTAATGCACCGGCGTCATCCCCTGTATTTCAGGTGCGTCGTCCAGTGTCCCCAGATTGCGTTCTTCCAGTTTCAGTTCCATCGGCGGTTCCAGCTCAATATCCTGTCTCTTCAGTGACATCACGGTGCGATCGTCGTCATTGACACTGTAGATGGTATCCGTTTTCCGGTTAAACAGGATAAAACTGGTGGAGCCCTCCCCGTCATCGAAGCGCATGAACTGGTTGGTAACAATCAGGCGGGTTGGATAGGGTTTGACATACTTCTCGTGTTCGACAAAATCAATCTTGACCGACGTCTGCTTGTCCGGGTCCGATTCTGAATTGTTACATCCTCCCAGCAGCGTCAATGCCACCAGGCTCATCATTACGGCTTTGTACTGCAACATCATCCTGCCCCTTCAATATAATCCAGTTCGGCTTCAGAAAAACCGGCTTGCAGGCGTGAGGCCCTGTCCAGCGGACCCCGCCCGCCAGCCGGCATGTATTGATTGAATAATTCGCGGAACGTCGCCTCGGGGGGTAAACTGCGCTGTTCACACAAATAACGGAACCAGCGCGAGCCGATGGCCACATGCCCGACTTCATCACGTTGAATGATCCGTAACAGATCCACGGCGTTATCATCGCCGCTTTGTTCCAGCTTGCGCATGATCCCCGGCGTCACGTCCAGCCCGCGCGCTTCCAGTACCCGCGGCACCAGCGCCATGCGCACCAGCGGATCATGGGCGGTCTGCAGACACATCTCCCACAAGCCATTATGTGCCGGAAAATCGCCGTAATCGTAACCCAGATGACGCAGATGATCGCGCAACAGGCTGAAATGATAGGCCTCCTCGCGCGCAACTTTGATCCAGTCAGTGTAATAATCCCCGAGCAGATCCCGAAACCGGTACACCGCGTCCCAGGCCAGATTGATGGCGTTGAATTCGATATGACAAATAGAGTGGATCAGCGCCGCCCGGCCCGCCTCACTGGCCGTACTGCGGGCCGGCAGATCCCGCGGCGCCACCAGCTCGGGCCGAGCCGGACGCCCCGGCTCCGAGAGCGATACACTCTTGTCACCGGCTTCGTAACCTAACTCCCCCGCCTGCCAGGCGGCGGCTACCGTCCGCGTCTGCTGCAGTTTGGTATCGGGATCCGCGACACGCAGACAGGCCTCGGCCTCGTCAAAAACAGAGGGACGAGGGACGAGGGACGAGTTACGAGGCGTATCCGGTTGGTTCATGACGATTATTGTAACAGTCTCTTTTCAACAATGAAGAACAGTGTCAGGGCAACAAGCCAGAGCGGACCGCGACAAAATCACCTCGTCCCTCGTTACTCGGCACTCGGCCCTGTTTTAATCGCGATAACCAGATCCATGACATTGGTCCCGGTCGGGCCGGTGGAGATCAGCGCCCCGGCCTCGGCCAGAAAAGTACCGCTGTCGGCCTGCGCCAGAGCCTGGCTGGCATCGCCGGGGTAATCGGCGGCCTGTCG
The DNA here is from genome assembly GCF_034521165.1 of Thiohalophilus sp. NCBI lineage: Bacteria > Pseudomonadati > Pseudomonadota > Gammaproteobacteria > Thiohalomonadales > Thiohalophilaceae > Thiohalophilus > Thiohalophilus sp. Next base: position 90,824 of record NZ_JAXHMV010000010.1, on the reverse strand, counting down.
CACGGTGGTGCCGTCGATCATCGCGCCAGCGTCGTTGCCGGACCCGTCACTGCCATCGGTGGCGCCGCACAGGACGCTGATACCCGGCTCGCCGGCCAGCGCCAGGGCCAGGCTCAGCGCCAGATGCTGGTTGCGTCCGCCACGCCCCGCTTGCGACGGTAATTCCACAGTGGGCTCACCACCCCAGACATAGATCCCGGGCGCCGCCGAGCGCAGGAACCCGGCCAGCTCTGAAGCCACCTCGGCGACCGGACCATAGCAGGGCGGCTGTATCGCCACAGGCAGATCCCGGCGCCGGGCGGCCTCGGCGACGGCCTCACAGGCCTCCTGATTGCTGGCAACTATATGTTGCTCCACCGTCGGCAACCCTGCCCGTGCGGGCGGGCAAGTGGCGCTTTTGGCCAGCAAGGCCCTCAGCCAGTCGGGGAGATTCGATGGGAGGGTCGCCTGTTGCGGGCTCAGCAGTCCCGAACCGATCACAGCCGGATCATCGCCGCGCACATCGGAGATCATCAGATTGAGCACCGGCCGCTCGCCCAGATAATTCAGTAACTTGCCCCCCTTGAGACAGGACAGGGCCTTGCGCACCCGGTTCATCCCGGCGATGTCGACGCCACTGCCCAGCAGCCACGTATTGACCCGCTGCAGGTCCGCCAGGCTCACTCCCGGCGGCAAAACCTCCAGCAGGGCCGAGGTGCCGCCTGAGATCAGGCTCAGCAAGGGCATGGCGGGCGGCAGTTGCGCCACATACTCGAGCAGTCGCTGACCGGCCTGCAGACTGGCTTCATCGGGCAGCGGGTGGCCGGCTTCCAGGCATTGCCAGCGTGGCGACAGGCCGGCCTCCCCATAACCGTGTTTGGTGATCAGCAGCCCCCGATCGATCCGTTGCCCGAGGACCGCCTCCGCTCCGCGGGCCATGGCCGGGGCTGCCTTGCCACAGGCCAGCACGGCCACCGACGTGTCGGCCGGCCAATCCCGCTGACGCAGATAACGGCGGGTCACCGTCTGGCCGGCGACCGCTTCGAGGCCGGCCTGATAGAGCGACAATAACAGGGAGCGGGAATCGATATCGGCGTGTTGCATGGGCTGACACCATACCCGTTTTATTACGGGGGTCAATAAACAGGGTCCCGCGCTGGCGTCGGGGCAAAATGGTGCTAGGCTGAAACTATTGTCTATCTTGCCGTCAGTTGACCCGGCGGACGGCCTTTCACGGAATGAAACCAGCGAGGACTTCCCATGCTTCCCAAACCGGTTTATGAAGTATTGCCCTATTTTTATGTCTGCGGCGGAATCGCCGCCATGCTGCTGCTGGACAGTGTCATGTCCTTTGTCTGTGGTCTGCTGATGAGTGTCACCGGTGTGCTGGTATTGTGGCTGCGGCGTAATCATCGTCAACCTGCCCGGGTGTTAATGGAACAGGGATGGCAGGCCGAATAGCTGCCCTTCTCCCGCCTGCAATCTGATAAGCTCTTCACAGCAGACGCTGTGGAGAGTTTTTTATGGCCTCTTTTCCCCAGGTAGCGGTCGGTGCCATCGTTCGCCGTGGCACGGCCGTATTACTGATTCAACGAAGTACCGAGCCCAATGCCGGCCAGTGGACCATCCCCGGCGGTAAAGTCCATGCCGGCGAAACCCTGCAACAGGCCGCGGAGCGGGAAATCAGGGAGGAAACCGGCATACACATCCGGGCGGGTGAGCCGGTCTACAGTTTCGATGTCATTGAACGGGATAACAAGGGTGAGCTGCGTTACCACTATGTCATCGTGGATTTGCTGGCCGACTATGTCGATGGCGAGCCCATGGCCGGCGACGACGCGCGCGACGCCGCCTGGATCGAACCGGAAACCCTGACGCGGCTCGACGTTAACGCCACAACCCGGCAGCTTCTGGCCCGGCTGGAAGTGAGCCCGGGCTTACACGAAACCGACAATCAACAGAGCAACTACCGCGACCGAGATACCCAGCGAGACCAGTAAGCCCCGCTTGTTAAGTTCACGGGGATAATTGGCCTCAATCGCCTCATCCTGCTCGGCATCAGCCGACTGTTGAGCATGATCCGCCTGCTCTTCATTGAGCATCAGCGGACGATTATCCGTAAAAGTATAAGGTTTCATACTGCATCCCTCTGAGTTCGAACCCATTCAGTATCATCCTGATGGATACCTGAATTCTAACAGCGTCACCAGAGGGAAGATTGTCAGCCTTTTCTGAAAATCGTGTAGGACAAATCCTACAACCTGGAATCGCGACAGATTGCGAAAACCTCCTTTTTTTATACGCTCTGGAAAATAACGCGGAGATCGCAAAGACGCAAAGCGCGCAAAGAAACATAATATTTAGAGTTCCTGATGATTTGAACTTTTAGGCTTCATTTCAGACAAGCAGATAAAAAGTTATCTCCGCGTTCTTTGCGTCTTTGCGTCCTTTGCGTTATTTCCAGCTCCTGTAATGCGAAGCACAGCCCATCATCCCAGTCCGCGTTCGAGATCGGCGATGATGTCGCCGACGTTTTCCAGGCCGACGGCAATACGCACCAGTCCCGGGGTAATCCCTGCATCGGCACGTTGTTCGTCGCTGAGCCTGCCGTGGGTGGTGGTCGCCGGATGGGTGATAGTACTTTTGGCATCGCCCAGGTTGGCGGTAATGGACAACAGACGGGTATTGTCGATCAGTTTCCAGGCGGCCTCCTGTCCGTCTTTGACTTCAAAGGCCAGCACACCGCCATACCCGCTCTGTTGACGAGTCGCAAGTTCATGCTGCGGATGATCCGGCAAGCCCGCATAAAACACCTGGCTCACGTTGGGATGCTGTTGCAGATACTCGGCCAGTTGTTGGGCATTCTCGCTATGCGCTTTCATGCGCACGCCAAGGGTTTCCAGTCCCTTGAGAAAGACCCAGGCGTTGAATGGACTGAGACTCGGTCCACCGGTGCGCAAAAAACCGAACACTTCTTCCCCGACCAGCTTACTATCGCCCACCACTGCCCCGCCGATGCAACGGCCCTGCCCGTCGATGTATTTAGTCGCGGAATGGATCACGATATCCGCACCCAGCTTGAAGGGTTGTTGCAGCACGGGCGTGCAAAAACAGTTATCCACCACCAGCAGACAATCGTTGGCATGCGCCAGATCGGCCAGTGCCTGGATATCGGCCACTTCAGTCAAAGGGTTCGACGGCGTTTCCAGAAACAGTAGTTTGGTTTCAGGTCGGATCGCCTGTTGCCACGCCTCAAGATCGGTCAGCGGAACATAGCTGGTCTCGATGCCGGCCTTGCTCAGATACTTGTCGAACAACACCACCGTGGTGCCGAAAATCGATCGCGAGGAGACAACATGATCACCCTGTTGCAACAGACCCAGGCAGGTACTGAGAATCGCGGACATACCCGAGGCCGTCGCCACACAGGACTCGCCGCCTTCCATCGCGGCCAGACGCTGCTCAAAGGTGCGTACCGTCGGGTTGGTAAACCGTGAATAGATATTCCCCGGCGATTCACCCTTGAAGCGCGCCGCCGCCTCGGCGGCACTGCCGAACACATAACTGGAGGTGGCAAAAATCGGTTCCGAATGCTCGTTTTCCGCCGTGCGCACCTGCCCGGCACGCACTGCCAGTGTCTCTATCGCCCACTCGTCATCAAAGTTCGTCATCGTTAATCCTCAGCATTGTTCGATAGAAACTCTTTCTCTCGCCAGGACGCAAAGGCGCTGAGAAAATAAATTTGGTCTTGGCGAGCTCCGCCTCGGCGAGAGATTATTATTTACCCCGCAGACAACAAAAAACCCGCCAAGCTGTTCAAGCCAAAGCGGGTCCGCGCTCGCTTTAGCTGGATTTATTACGCGCCCGCAAGTTGAGTTAAATCGGCGCGATGAAATTTATCATAGGTCAGTGACAATACGGCGTCAAGTCGCTTACACCGAGTTGCGAATTTCCACCACTTCGCCGTCGTCGATATTCGAGTCCTGACTGCGTGCCTTGTCGTTACGCAGGGATTCGATATGCTGCAGATAGGCTTCGCTGACATCGCCTGTCACATAGGTACCATCGAAAACCGAGGTATCAAAGCGTTTCAGATTCGGTACTTTCTTCTTCACTGCCTCGATCAAATCGGACAGATCCTGATAGATCAATTTGTCTGCACCAATTGCCCGGGTGATTTGTTCCTCGTCACGACCATGCCCGATCAATTCATTGGCGGCGGGCATATCGATCCCGTAAACATTGGGATAACGTACCGGCGGCGCGGCCGAGGCAAAATAGACCTTGTTGGCCCCGGCTTCGCGCGCCATCTGGATGATCTGTTGTGAGGTGGTACCCCGCACGATGGAGTCATCCACCAGCAGCACATTCTTGCCACGGAACTCCAGCTCGATGGCATTGAGTTTCTGATGCACCGATTTTTTGCGTTGTTTCTGCCCCGGCATGATAAAGGTGCGGCCGATATAACGGTTCTTGATAAAGCCTTCACTGTATTTGACACCCAGGGTATAGGACAACTGCAGCGCGGAAGTGCGGCTGGTATCGGGAATCGGCAGCACCACGTCGATATCGTGATCCGGCCATTCACGCATAATCTTGCGTGCCAGATAGTCCCCCATACGCAGGCGCGCCTTGTAAACCGAGACCCCGTCGATCAGGGAATCGGGACGGGCGAAATAGACGTGCTCGAAAATACAGGGCGCCAATTCACTCTTGTCGGCGCACTGACGGGTATGCGGGGTTCCGTCGGCGTCAATGTAAATCGCCTCGCCCGGATCGAGATCGCGTACCAGCTCGAAACCAAGCACATCGATCGCCACGCTCTCCGAGGCGATCATGTATTCGGTGCCCTGGTCGGTATGCCGTTTGCCGAACGCCACCGGACGGATACCGTAGGGATCGCGAAAGGCGAAAATGCCTCGCCCGGTAATCATGCCCACCACCGCATAGGCCCCCCGGCAACGGTGGTGAACGGCACTGACCGCAGCAAAAATGTCATCGGGGCTCAGGGTGAGCGTGCCCTGATCCTGCAGCTCATGGGCGAAAACATTGAGCAGAATCTCCGAATCCGAATTGGTGTTGATGTGCCGCCGATCCGACAGGAACAGATCCCGCTTCAGTTCCTTGGCATTGGTCAGATTGCCATTGTGCGCCAGGGCAATACCAAACGGGGAATTGACATAAAAAGGTTGCGCCTCCGCCGAGCTGGCACAGCCGGCGGTCGGATAGCGTACATGGCCGATACCCATATTGCCCGGCAGGCGCAGCATGTGCCGGGTATGAAACACATCCCGTACCAGGCCGTTGTCCTTGCGCATATACATGCGATCGTTTTCGCAGGTCATAATCCCCGCTGCATCCTGACCACGGTGTTGCAATACCGTCAGGCCGTCATACAGCGCCTGGTTAACTGCCTGCTTTGCCACGATGCCAATAATTCCGCACATTCCACACTATCCTGTCTGTTGCTTGTGTAACCGGGTTACACCGTCAAAGTATAGTTCCACCGCCGGTCATTCAAACCGGAAATTGTCGCCAATCGAGTCCGGTAACAGGCTCTGAATCCCTTCGGCAATCGCCTGGAAACGGAACAGAAAAAACGACTCGTCCCACCAGGGCTCTTTGGGCAGGGTCGTCAGCCCCGCCAGCAGAACCAGTATCGAGATAATCAGTATGCCGCGCCCGAATCCGAACAACAGGCCCAGAAACCGATCCATTTTGGTCAAACCGGTACGATACACCAGTTTGACCGCGAAAAAATTCACCACGCCCGAAACGATCAGAGACAGAACAAACAGCCCGACAAAGGCCGCAATCAATCTGAACGTCGGATCCTCGAAGGTGTTGGTCAGCAATCCGGCCAGTCCGGTGGCGAAGGTCAGCGAGACCCAGAACGCCAGAATCCAGCCGGCCAGCGACAACGCCTCGCGTACAAAACCGCGCAACAGACTGATGAACGTGGAAATCACCAGGATTCCCAGGATCGCGTAATCGACGCCCAGCATCAGCCCGCCGCGGTTCCCGTATCAGATGCCGTCCCGGATGCCATTGCGGATCCCATCCCGAAACCCATCCCGAATCCCATCATGGATGCGCCACCACCAGACCTTCGAGCTTGAGTTTGGCCTGCAGTTCCTGTTGCAGTTCCTCGGCCTTGCTGCGCCGCACTTCGGGCCCGACCCGGACCCGATAAACCGGGCCATTATCGATGGACACTTTTTCAACGAAGGTACTGTAGCCCTGTTTCCGCAGTTTATCGCGCAGTCCCAGCGCATTGCTCTGTTGACTGAAACTGCCGACCTGCACGGCCCACGCCTTGTTGTCGACGGCCGAATCATCGACTTGAGCATCGGAACGGGATTCGGTTTGCGCCGTCGTCTCCTCGCTGGCGGTTGACGGCGCCGGCTCTGGCGCCGGCGGGGTATGCTCATCCACGGGACGGCGACGAACCGGCTCGGCAGGCGGTGGCGCCGCCGGCGGTTCGATATCGAGGGTTTTCACCCGATCCACATGTTCGGGTTTGGCCGGGATGTTGGACTCGACGATGGACATGTCCCCGTCCCGATCGCCGCTGAGCAACATGGGAATGAAGATGACAGCCAGGGCGACCAGCACGATGGCCCCCACTATGCGTTGCTTGAGCTGATTTTCGTCCACGACACTCCCGACACAGGGCACTGGAAACAGGGGCGTATTATAGGGGCTGGGAGAGGGCCTCCGCCACCGTATAAAAGGACCCGAACACCACAATGCGATCGCCGGGCGCGGCAACGGCGCGGGCCTGTTCCAGGGCCTGTGCCATGTCGCTGCAGGGGGTCACCGACGCCGCGCCCAGTTCGCGCAGGATCGCCTCCAGCCGGGCCGCGGAGGCCGCCCGCGGCACCTCCGGCAAGGCCACGGGAAACCAGCCGGCCATCGAGCTCAGGATGGGCTGCAACGCGCCGTGCAGGTTCTTGTCCCCCATCATGCCGACGATGGCCCAGTTGCGCCCCGTCACTGGTTCAGCGACCAGGACCCGGGCCAGTTGTTCGACGCCGTCGGGGTTATGGGCCACATCCAGCAGCAGAGGGGGATCGCCGGGAATGGTCTGCAAACGCCCGGGCAGGATCATCTGCGCCAGGCCCGCGTCGATCCGGGTCCGATCGAGCGGGAAATGCTCGCGCAGCAGCCACAGCACCATCAACGCCCCGGCCAGATTGCGATACTGGTGCTCGCCGCCCAGGACCGGACGCGGCAGATCGGCCAGCGTCTGCTGTACAGGCAGCCTGCACTGCCAGTCCCAGCTGTCGCCGTGCAAGTGGTAATCGAACTCGTTGCCCAGCCGGTACAGCGGGGCCCCCAGCTTGTCGGCCCGATCGACGATGGCCGCCGGCGGGCTGGGATCGCTGCACACCACCGGTCCGCCGGGGCGCATGATCCCGGCCTTTTCACCGGCAATGGTCTCGCGATCCTCCCCCAGCCAGGCGGTATGGTCGATCCCGATGGCGGTGATCAGCGCCACGTCGGGATCGACAATATTGACCGCATCCAGCCGCCCGCCAAGGCCCACCTCGAGCAGCACGATCGCCGGCGTGACATCGGCGAAGATGCGCAGCGCCGCCAGGGTGCCGAATTCGAAATAGGTCAGCGAGGTGTCGCCGCGCGCCTGATCCACCCGCTCGAAAGCCTCGACCAGCGCCGTGTCACTCACCGGCTTGCCATCGAGACGAATCCGCTCGTTGTAGCGCAGCAAATGCGGTGAGGTATACGCCCCGACCCGGTAGCCCCCGGCCGATAGCATCGCCTCCAGCGCTGAAATACTCGAGCCCTTGCCGTTGGTGCCGGCCACCGTGACCACGGTAAACGGCAGGGGCCCGGGACACAGCCGGGAAAACACCTCCCCGACCCGCGCCAGCCCCAGCTCGATCTCACTGGGGTGTAGCGTTTCCTGCCACTGGAGCCATTCTGCGAGGGTGTTAAAACGCATAGATATTAATTGGTGTGGGAGGCGATTTTATCGGCGAACGGATTCGAGGCGGATGAATAGGAAGGATCGAGGTTACAAACTCAAAATAACCTCGTCCCTCGTCACTCGTACCTCGTCCCTTTTCAAAGAGAGGGTTGTCTTGTGAGTATGGCCAGCACGTTGGCGAGTCGGTCGCGCATCTCGCGGCGGTCGATGATCATGTCGATGGCGCCGTGTTCGAGCAAAAACTCACTGCGCTGGAAGCCTTCGGGCAGGGTCTCGCGCACGGTCTGTTCGATGACGCGCGGGCCGGCAAAACCGATCAGGGCATTGGGTTCGGCGGCGTTGATATCCCCGAGCATGGCCAGGCTGGCGGAGACGCCGCCCATGGTGGGATCGGTCATGACCGACACAAAGGGAATCCCTTTTTTGCTCATGCGGGACAGCGCGGCGCTGGTCTTGGCCATCTGCATCAGGGAGAACAACGCTTCCTGCATGCGCGCCCCGCCACTGGCGGAGAAGCAGACCAGCGGCATGTTGTGCTCGATACAGGTATTGACCGCGCGCACGAAACGCTCGCCGACCACCGAGCCCATGGAGCCGCCCATGAACTTGAATTCAAAGGCCGCGGCCACCACCGGCATGCCTTTGAGCGTCCCCTGCATGGCCACCAGCGCGTCGTTTTCATCCGTGGCACGCTGGGCCTGGACCAGCCGATCCTTGTATTTTTTCATATCCCGGAACTTGAGGGCATCGACCGGCTTGAGATTGGCGGCGATCTCCTCGCGTCCCTTCTCGTCGAGAAACTGTTCCAGACGCTGGCGGGCGCCGATGCGCATGTGGTGATCGCATTTGGGACAGACATCCAGGTTACGTTCCATCTCGGCGCGGTAGAGTACAGCGCCGCAGGCCTGGCATTTGCTCCACAATCCTTCGGGGACGCTTTTGCGATTGCCGCCTTCGGTACGGATCCGGGTGGGTAATAACTTGGTAAACCAGTTCATCGATGAACAACCTTAATTCTTGTTGATAACGTTCTGACGGGCATCCATCGCCCGACGCATCTCGCCCAGCAACGTCGTGACAGCCATTGTGATCTTGTCGGCCGAGGTGACATTTTCTTCTATTTTACGTACCAGCGCACTGCCCACCACGACGCCATCGGCCTCGGCGGCCACGGCGGCGGCGGATTCGGCATCTTTAATGCCAAAGCCTACTCCTACCGGCAGCGCTGTCAACGCATGAATCGCCGAAACGCGATCCCCGACCGCTCTGGTATCGATATTGGCCGCGCCGGTAACGCCCTTGAGCGAGACATAATAGATAAAGCCGCTGCTGGCCCGGCTGAGCACCGCCATCCGCTCGGGATCGGTGGTCGGCGAGATCAAAAAGATCCGATCAATATCCTGCGCCTGCAGGGTGCGGATATACTCCTCGCCCTCTTCCGGCGGCAGATCCACGGTCAACACCCCGTCGATGCCGGCCGCGGCCGCCTCGGTGGCGAACCGGTCGTAGCCTTTGACCTCGATGGGATTGAGATAGCCCATCAGCACGACCGGCGTGGCATTATCCTGCTGGCGGAAGGTGCGCACCATGTCCAGCACATCGTCCAGGGTGACCTGATGGGTCAGAGCCCGTTCCATGGCTTTTTGAATCACCGGCCCCTCGGCCATGGGGTCGGAGAACGGCACCCCCAGCTCGATGATATCGGCCCCGGCGGCGACCATGGCATGCATCAGCGCCACGGTCTGATCCGGGGCGGGATCGCCGGCCGTCACATACGGAATCAAGATCTTGCGCCCGGCCTCGCGGGCCGCCTGAAAACACCCGGTGATACGACTCATAATTCGATCCCCTGATGGGTCGCGACGGTATGCATATCCTTGTCACCCCGACCGGAGAGATTCAGCACAATGATCTGGTCCTTGCCCATGGTCGGGGCCAGCCTGGTGACATAGGCCAGCGCATGGCTCGATTCCAGAGCGGGCAGGATACCCTCGATGCGGGTCAGATCGTGGAAGCCCTGCAGGGCTTCGTCGTCATTGACCGCGACATAATTGGCGCGCCCCGAGTCCTTGAGCCAGGCATGCTCGGGACCGACGCCCGGATAATCCAGGCCGGCGGAGATCGAGTGGGTATGGATGATCTGGCCGTGAGCATCTTCCATCAGGTAGGTGCGGTTACCATGCAGCACGCCTGACTTGCCGGCGCACAGCGGCGCGGCATGCTGGCCGGTCTCCAGGCCGAAGCCCGCCGCCTCGACGCCGTACATTTTCACCGATTCATCATCGATAAACGGATAGAACAGGCCGATGGCGTTGGAGCCGCCGCCGACACAGGCGACCAGCGCGTCGGGCAGGCGCCCCTCCTGGGCCAGGATCTGCTCGCGGGATTCGCGGCCGATGATGGCCTGAAAGTCGCGCACCATGGCCGGATAGGGATGCGGGCCGGCCACGGTACCGATGATATAGAAGGTATTGTCGACGTTGGTCACCCAGTCGCGCATCGCCTCGTTCAACGCGTCTTTCAACGTCCGTGAGCCCGATTCCACCGGCACCACCCGCGCGCCCAGCAGTTTCATGCGATAGACGTTCATCGACTGGCGCTGCACATCCTCGGCGCCCATGTAGACGACGCATTCGAGCCCCAGCCGCGCCGCCACGGTGGCGGTGGCCACGCCGTGCTGGCCGGCACCGGTCTCGGCAATAATGCGGGTCTTGCCCATATGCCGGGCCAGCAGCGCCTGGCCGACAGTATTGTTGATCTTGTGCGCACCGGTGTGATTGAGGTCCTCGCGCTTGAGATAGATGCGCGCGCCGCCCAGTTTTTCGCTCCAGCGCCGGGCATAATAGAGCGGACTGGGCCGGCCGACATACTGGCGCAGCTCCTCGTCCAGCTCGGCCTGAAAATCGGCGTCGGCCATGTAGCGATCATAGGCTTCGCGCAGCTCTTCCAGCGGCCCCATCAGGGTTTCGGCCACAAACCGGCCACCGTAGGGGCCAAAATGACCCCGGGCGTCCGGATAGTGATATTTGGATTTAGTCTCTGTCAACGCGTTCAACCTCTGCGATAAACGATCGGATTTTGTAGGCATCCTTGATGCCCTTCTGGGATTCGACTCCACCGCTCACGTCCACGGCATAGGGTCGGGCAGTGATTACCGCCTCGGCGACGTTCTCCGGGGTCAGGCCCCCTGCCAGTACCACCGGCGTGGTCAGGTGGGCCGGTACCCGCCGCCAGTCAAAGCTGTCCCCGGTGCCGCCCGGCACACCGACCTGGTAGGTATCCAGCAACAACCCGGCGGCGTCATGATACTCCCGCGCCGCGCCCAGCACATCCGCCTCTTCGCGCATGCGCAACGCCTTGATATAGGGACGACCATAATGCCGGCATGCCTCGGGCGATTCATCACCATGAAACTGCAACAGATCCAGCGGCAACGCCGCCAGCACCTGATGAATCATCGCTTCATCGGCATCGACAAACAATCCCACCGTAGTCACAAACGGCGGCAGGGCCACAATAATCTCCCGGGCCTGATCGATCTCCACCGCCCGCGGACTGGCCGGATAAAATACCAGTCCAATGGCATCAGCCCCCGCCTGGGCGGCGGCAATGGCATCCTGCGGCCGGGTAATGCCGCAGATTTTGACCCGGGTTCGCATCGTTTTCCCTATCCTGTCAAACGCCGGACTCACAAGCCGGACAAGTCCAAAGGTTATTGATTTTACAGGCATTTAGTATAGCGCCGCAACGTGTACCGACGTTCCGCCAAGCCACTTTTCGAATTTTATGAAAATAAACGCAGAAGGATCGCTCGCGTCTTGTCTCATAGAACCCCTTCGGACTTCATTATGAGTACCCTACCAATCTCCGATTGGTCAGGGCACCTGACTCCCGTGACACCAGTACTTCCCTGTACGTCGCGCAGAGTCGCAAAATGCGCGGAGTAAAAAACATTTTTAGTGTGCTTTAAATACGGTTAACACTCAGATACCGGGGTACTCAGTTAGCGAGGAATTCATCTTCATTCGTTACAGGCTTTTAATTGGATATTCAGAATCCCCTAAAGTTATCCAATTAGACAGCCGATTACCACGCTGTATATACTTTGCGGCTTCGATGCGGAACTTCCTTGCATACCCGATAACATCAATCAGGCTTTCGTCCTTTGCAGTACAAAAAATCCTATTTCACTATCGCACTGGCCGCGCTGCTGCTTATCGCCTTTCTGGGTACCAGCATCATCAGTTATCTGATCACGCACGATTCACTGCGTGATCAGATCGCCGAAGAGAGCCTGCCACTGACCAGTGATAACATTTATTCGGAGATCGAACGCGATCTGTTGCGTTCGATTCTGATTTCCTCTTTGATGGCGCACGATACCTTCGTGCGCGACTGGGCGCTGGCGAAAGAGGAAAAATCCGAACCAATCATTCGTTACCTTGAGGAAATACAGAAACGTTACGAAACCACCACCGCATTTTACGTTTCCGAACGCACACGCCGCTATTACCATCCGAATGGTATTCTCAAGACCCTGTCCGAAGACGACGCCGGCGATCAGTGGTACTTCCGGGTACGCAATATGAACGATCCTTACGAAATCAATCTCGATTTTGATACGGCGGATCGCAGTCGGCTGAACATTTTCATCAACTACCGGGTTATCGACTTCAATGGCAATTTCATCGGCACGACCGGTATCGGGCTCTCTGTCACGCAAGTCGCGGATCTGATCGAGAGTTACCAGCAACGCTACAACCGTGAGATCTATTTCATCGACCGGGAAGGCCAAGTGACGGTACGCGGTAGCCATTATGAGGGACCTGACCGGATTCAGGAACGCTCCGGCATGGAACGGATATTTCCCCGTATACTGTCCAATCCCAGCACCTCGATCAGTTACGAGCGCGCCAATGGCAAAACGGTTTATGTCAACAGCCGTCTGGTGCCGGAGATGAACTGGTATCTGATCGTGGAACAGGCGCAATCGGATACTGACTCGCGAATTCTCGGCGCCATGCTGGCCAATATTGTCATCGCTTTAATGATCACAACCCTGGTTCTGATCATCGCCTGGATCAGTTTTAACCGCTATCGACGTCGGCTCGAGGAAATGGCCTCGACCGACAAGCTGACCGGGGCGGCCAATCGGCATGTGTTTGAAATTATTTTCGAGCACGATCTCCCCGCCGCGCGGCGTAACAATACCCCCGTCAGTCTCCTCAGTCTGGATATAGACGGTTTCAAGCCCATTAATGATACCTGGGGGCATGATTGCGGTGATGCCATTTTGCGCAGTTTCACCGAGATCGTCCGCGATCACATCCGCAGTTCCGATACGCTGTGTCGCTGGGGCGGGGACGAGTTTCTGGTGCTGATGAATGGTGTAGACATGGAAGAAACCGAACGCCGGGCTGAAATCATTCGCACGGCGATTCAGGACCACCCTTTCCGTTGCGGCAAGGAAACACTGAACATCACTATCAGCATCGGTATCGTCGAACACGCGGCGGGCGAGAGCCTCGCGGAGATGCTCAAGCGTGCCGATACCGCGCTATACACGTCCAAAAAGCAGGGACGCAACCAAACGAGCCGCGCATGACAGCTCGCCTTGCGCTTCTCCTGTGCCTGCTTGGCACAGGCAGTATCGACAGTGCCCTGGCGCTACAATGGCAGATTAACGAACTGCACTACCAGCGCGGCTCACTTGCCGCGCCAACATTTGCCGGCGGCGCCCGTAGCGATACCCGCATTCTCACATTTCAACACGCCAGTGGCCGGGAATTCGGCGATCTGTTTCTGTTTGCCGATTATCTGGATGATCGCCATGCCGATGATTTTAATGATGATGACATCTACAGCGAACTGTATGTCAATTTCAGTCTGGAAAAACTGGTAAATAAAAACGTCGGCTTCGGCAGGCTCAGCGATATCGGCCTGCTGGCCGGGATCAATTATTCCCGCGATGCGCGGGTACGCAAATACCTGCCAGGCATCCGTCTGAGCTGGAATATCCCGGGTTTCACTTTTTTCAATACCGACTTCACCCTCTATCTTGACGACAGTGCCGGAGTAAACGGTGGCGGTGCGCCGGCCGAGGACAACAGCTACTTGTTCGATCTCAACTGGGCCTATCCTTTTACTGTGGGTGAGCACCGCTTCAGCATCGAGGGACATGGTGAATACATTGCCGAGCGTAATAATGAATTCGGTCAGACCGTACATGACTGGATTTTGCTACAGCCCCAATTTCGCTATGATCTGGGCCATGCAACAGGGAATAGCCCCGATCGCCTGTTTGTCGGCGTCGAATGGCAATACTGGCACAACAAGCTGGGCGATAAACAAACCGAGGACAATGTCCTGCAGGCACTGATCGTGCTGCGCCTTTGAGCCAGGGCGTCACTTTTTGACTTTACTGGAAATAACGCCAAGTTCGCAGAGACGCGGAGGACGCAAAGATCAAATGATTTCTTCGTGTCCTGGTGTCTTCGTGGTTAAGTCCCAAATGGACAAAACCAGCGAATCATCGAACACACCGACCCGCACTGAAAAAACAGAGGATTGAATCACCGGTTTATTGAGTGTATTCAGATAAAGTCGTAGACCCGACAAAGCGAAGCGCTATCGGATAACACCTCCGATTGCCGGACACCGCGTTGCTATGTCCAGCCTACCACTCTACCTCTGGCATAATCGCCTCCCTGGAAAACTGGCCGGTTCCAAGGAGCCACTTTCCAACGCGGCACACCGCAACGGCACAGCCTGATTGAGTCTCCGCCGAAGACGGCGGTTTACCAGGGTTTATAATTACATCCCCTCCGCGTTCTTTGCGTCTCTGCGCCCTCTGCGTTACTTCCATAGGACACGAAAAGTGGCGCAAAAAAATCCCGCCGGGGGTCGGCGGGAAAGATCAGCTATGGAGAATGCACCGTTAGCTGAAGACAGCTTGCCAGCCCCCCTGCCCCGGCACTTTGACCTGGATCAAACGGGTCAGAAAAAATCGAACGGGCCGCACAGATCGGCGTCGACCTGCCCGGGAAGTTTAAACTCAGCGGGATAATCGACCCGCGTCAAGTAGAGTCCATCGGGCGGTGCGGTGACACCGCCGAGAGTGCGATCCCGTAATTCCAGTACCTGCCGGGCCCAGTCAGGTTCGGCTTCGCCGGCACCGATACGCATCAGAACCCCGGCGATATTACGTACCATGTGATGCAAAAAGGCGTTGGCCGACAGATCCAGAATAATGAAGGATCCCTGTTGCCGGATGTCGAGTTGATAGAGCGTTCGAACCGGACTTTTGGCCTGGCAGGCCACCGCCCGGTAGGCACTGAAATCGTGTTCGCCGAGTAAATGTTGAGCCGCCTGCTGCATGGGGAACAGTTCCAGCGGCCGGTATTCCCAGCTGACCCGTTTGTGCAAACAGGCCGAATGGATGGCACGGTTGAAAATCACATAGCGGTAATAGCGACATTGCGCCTTGAAGCGGGCATGAAAGCTCTCATCCACCTCGCGAGTCCATAACAGGCGTACGCTGGCGGGCAGGTTACTGTTGGTGCCGCGCACCCAGGAAAATTCGTTGCGTTCAGCCTCGGTATCGAAATGGATCACCTGGCCGGCCGCGTGCACACCGGTGTCGGTGCGCCCGGCACACATCACCCGCACGGGATGATTGGCCACCTTGCCCAGGGCCTTTTCCACTACGGCCTGCACACTCGGTGAGTGATCCTGATACTGCCAGCCGCAAAAAGCACTGCCATCGTATTCTACGCCTGCCGCGATTCGCACAAGGTCTCCGGGATTTACAGTTCGATAAAGGCGCTGATGATAAAACCGGCGCTCAGGGCGACCGGCCAGCCCCATTGTATCAGGCCCGGCGGCGCCGGCAGTTCAAGCGTGACGCTCTGGCGGGGTTGCTCGGTGGCCTGTTCGAACAGACGCGGCAGCAAACTGCCCAGATGCCGGGCAATGCGATTAATCCGGCCCTGCAGGCGCTCCTGCGGCGCTGGCGGCGGTGCACGCCAGAGGCTTTCCTGCTGTTCCACATAGGCCAGTGTCAGGCTCAGGCGCACGGCGAGCCGCTCCGGTTGCAGGCCCAGATAACGTAGTGGCGCCAGCAGCCAGTACAGTGCGGCAATCAACTGGGCGCGGGAGGTGGTCACCAGCAGCAGACCGGCGGCCAGCAGGATCAGGATCAGAGTGATGCCGCGTAACAGACCGGTTTCCAGGCCAATGCGGGTCGGTAACAGATAATCCGGCAGCGGCAACGATATGGGTAAGCCGGGGGTAAACCAGCCGTAGATCACTACCACGGAGAGCAACAGCCAGCGCAGGCGACGAACCATGCCAAGGGATTGGGTAAACTGATCAAACGAACAGCGCGAGAACAGCACGGCCATCAGCAGTCCGGCCAGAATCAACTGTTCCTGGTCCGGGCGAGCCAGCGCGATACAAAAAAGTAAAAAGCTGACTACCCGGATAACCGGATGCATCTACTCAGGCAATCTGTTGTATCAGTTGCTGAGCTTCCTGCTTCTGGGAATCATCGCCTTCGTCGAGGACTTCATCGAGGATACTGCGGGCCCCGTCGGGATCGCCCATGTCGATGTACGCCCGGGCCAGATCCAGCTTGGTCCCGACTTCATCCCCGCCTCCCAGCGACATTTCCGAATCCGCCGCATCGGAGGCATCCAGGTCCAGATCCATGCCGCCCTGCTCATCACCACCGAAGTCCAGCCCGCCGGCGTCGATCGCCATGGTCTGTTCCTCGTCGGCCCCTTGCGCCGCTTCGTTGCCGGTATCCAGCGAGAGGGTGTTGTCCTCCTCGCCCAGATTGAAATCGAGGCCACCGGCGTCAGCTGCCGGGGCTTCTGTATCGCTATCCAGGTCCAGACTCAGATCACTTTCTGTATCAGGGCTTCCGGTGCCACTATCGAGATTGAATTCCAGATCATTTCTGGTATCGCTTTCCTCACCGCCGAGATTGAAGTCCAGATCATTTCTGGTATCGCTTTCCTCACTGTTGAGGTTGAAGTCCAGTTCATTACCGGACGCTTCATCCCCGCCGAGGTTAAAGTCGAGACCACCGCCGGTATCATCGTCATCCAGATTGAAATCCATGCCACCGGTATCAGCTTCTGACGCGGCCTCCGGCGTCGCTTCGGTCCCCATGTCGAGATTGAAATCAAGCTCTGAACCGGCTTGCGCCTGCTCTTCTGTCGGGACCGGTTCACTGCCTATATCGAGATTGAAGTCCATGCCCCCGGCACTCTCTTCGGAGGTCGCCGCCGGCGTATCGCTTTCGGTGCCGAAATCCAGATTGAAATCGAGCTCCGAGTCACCGCCACCGCCCGGCTGGGAGCCGGCAAAATCGCTGTCTTCAAAGACCCCGGTATCCAGACCAATATCCATGACCTGGCTGTCGGACAGGCCCGTGGCGGCGTCCCCGCCACCCAGGTTCGGGGCCGCTGCCGCGGCCGCCGCGCCGGCGGCGAACAGCGGATTATTCGGCACCAGCTCCTTGCCCATGGCCACGACTTTTTCCCACTGGGGATCGGAGTCGGCCTCGCCGCCGAGACTGGCATAAAACTCTTCGGCCAGATTTTCAAATGCATTGCTGTTGCCGGTGGCGGAATACAGTTCCAGCAACTTCAGTTTGAGCTCCTTGCGCCCGGGTTCCTGTTCGATGGCTTCCTGCAAGCGCTCTTCGGCCGCTTCGTAACGGCCATAGGCCATGAAAACATCCGCTTCGGTCAGCGGATCGACTTCCGAGTCCTCGGTTTGAATCGCACCGGCACCACTGACGGCAAAGTCACTCAAGAATGAGGACTCACCGGACTCGGGACCTGCTTCGCCACTATTGGTCACGGTGGAGGGGCCACCGGAGAGGATACTCTCCTGATAATTACCTTCGGCCGCGCGGCGCCGACGCACCACAATCAGCATCAGGATCACCAGCACCAGCAGCACCGGGGCCACCACATACATCAGCAGGGAATTGCCGGAGGCGCCAATCATGCCACCGACCACGCCGACGGCACTGTTGAAGATCTCTTTGGCCATGGTGAGATACTCTTCCACCATGCCTTTGGGTTCGTCGGTTTGTGGCACGCTCGCCGCTTGCGGTTCTTCCTCGGCAGCGGGCGTTTCAGGTTCGGCTGGCTCCTGAGGAGGTTGTACCGATTCCGGTGCCGGTTCGGCTTCCGCCCCGGGTTGCGGGGCTATTTCCGCTTCCGCTTCTTCCTCGGCTTGCTCGCGAGTCATCGCCGGTTCGGGTTCGCTCGCTTCTTCCGCCAGTTGCGGTTCAACAGACTCTTCAACGGCCGTTTCTTCCGGCGCGGGTGTCTGTGGCAGCGCCGGTTCAGTGTTCAGTTCGGCCAGTTGCTGCTGCAGGGCGGCCAGTTCGTCATTCTTGATAGACACGGAACGTTGCAGCCGGGCCAGTTCTTCTTCCATTTCCTGCAGCTGTCGATTGAGTTCGACGTTGCGTTCTTGCGTGGAAGCGGCGTTTTCGCGAACCTGGCGCAGCTCATCCTGCAGGGCGATCAGATCGTTGCTGACGGCGTCCTCGCTGGCGCCGGCACCGGCTTGCAGATCATCGCCATCGGGCGAGGAGAGCGTCAGCTCGCCACCGTTTTGTGCCCGTACCGGTGCCTGTTCAGCGCCGGCCTCGGCCACGACAGCCTGGCGTCCGGTCCGCTCGGCCACGGCCTGGCGGTAATCGTTCCAGCTTTCGGTCTGGGCCATATATTCATTGGCCGCCTGTTGCCGGCTCATGGCATCCAGCAGCGAGGGGTCCTCAATACGCAGGACCTGGCCGCTCTTGAGGCGATGGACATTGCCATCGATAAAGGCATCGGGATTGCTTTGCAGCAACGCCATCATAATCTGGTAAATACTGGCCGACTCGGCACTGCTCTGCAGTTTCTCGGCGATAGTCCAGGCGTTGTCACCGTCTTTGGTCACACCGTAATCGAGTTCGCCCAGTTCGATATCATCGCTGCGATAACCACTGATATCGATACGCGGGAACAGAGAGCCGTCATCAATGAAGGCGTCGCTGGTTTGCCAGGCCGCCTGTTCGTCTGCGGGGACCTCCTCGGTGGCCGGCCCGACCTCGATCACTTCCGGTTCATCCGCTTCTTCCGCCATGGCCGGCGCATCGGCGGCGGGTTCGGGTTCCGGTGCCGGTTCCTCCGGCATGGGCGACGGTTCTTCGGCCGGCGCAGCGGGTTCAGGGCTGTAGGGTTGCGGCTCGTAACGCTCAATGGTATCCGCCGGTTCCTCGGTCACCGGGGTCTCGGCCATGGCCGGCGCCGGCTCGCGGGTGACGCGGCCGGGCGGGTCCAGCAGCATGGTGTATTCGCGCAGCATCCGCCCGTTGTCCCAGCTGAACTCCAGCAGGAAATTGACAAACGGCTCGCGAATCGATTCGCGGGAATCAATCTGAATATAGTTCTCACCGCCCTGTTCGACGACTTCAAACTGCAGGCCGTTGAGGAAATGGGGACGGTCGATACCGGCGCGGGTGAAAGCGCCTTCGGAGGCCAGTTTAACGTTCAGGGAATCGATATCAGAATCGGTCGGCGAGATCAGTTCGATCCGGGCGTCGAGCGGTTCATTGAGTGCCGAATTGAGCTTGATATTGCCAAACCCCAACGCCTGAGCGGTCAACGGCACCAGGATCAGGCACGCCGAAGCCAGGCCCACAACCCACTTTCGCAACATAGAAATTCTCCAGTCTGTCATGCTCCCGCTCCCCTCAAACTGGCGGCAACCTTTTTATTCTTGTATATCAACAACTTATTCCGGTTTTTTTGAAGATTCTTTATGAGTATGCAGTAACTATAGCTTATAAATAGTCTTTTACCAAAATTTCTGCAATTTGAACACTATTTAATGCCGCCCCTTTGCGCACATTATCGCTCACGATCCACAGATCCAGTCCCTGCGGATGGGAGATATCTTCCCGAATCCGGCCGACCAGCACGGCATTTTCATTGGCCGCGTCGCTCACCGCACTCGGATAACCGTCGTCCCGCAAGGCATCCATGACCGTGACGCCGGGGGTCTGCTGCAGCAAGGCCCGCGCCTGCCCCGCACCGAGCTTATCCCGGGTCTCCAGATGCACGGCCATCCCATGGCCGTAAAATACCGGAATCCTGACCGCGGTCGGATTAATCGGCAGGTTTTCATCGCCCAGAATTTTGCGACTTTCCCGCACCAGATTCATCTCGGCCCGCGTATAACCGTTATCTTCCAGCGGCTCGACCTGCGCCAGGGCATTGAAGGCAATCTGCCGATCATACACCTGGTGCTCGAGCGGTCGGGCATTCAACAGGTTAGCGGTCTGCCCGGCCAGTTCCTTGACCCCGGCCTTGCCGCTGCCGGAGACCGCCTGGTAAGTCGCCACATTGAGCCGGGTAATCCCCACGGTATCGTAGAGCGGCTTGAGTGCCATCCATAACTGAATCGCCAGGGCGTCGGGGCTGGCAATCAGGTTATGCGCCGTGTAACCGGCGATGGCCTGCGGATTGACTTCCGGTACCACCAGCGGCACCGACGCATCACTACGAAACCGCGCGCTGGTATCGATCACCACGCAACCGGCCGCCGCCGCACGGGGCGCATGCTCGGCCGCCACCGCCTCGGTGGCACAAAACAACGCCAGTTGTACCCGGGAGAAATCGAACTCCGCCAGATCCCTGACCACCAGCGACTTGCCGCGAAATTCCACCCGCTTACCGGCCGAGCTGGCGCTGGCCAGCGGATAGATCGTCCCGACCGGAAAATCCCGCTGCTCGAGAATCTCCAGCATCACCTCGCCCACCGCGCCGGTGACCCCGACAATCGCGATATCCACGTTCTTACTCATCGAGTGATTCCATTTTTCAAAGCCGCTGTAAATAACGCAAAGGGCGCAAAGGCGCGGAGGACGCAAAGATTTTTAAAGTTGACTGTGACAGGACTTGCCCTATGTATATTGAGTTAATGTATGGAGCGGAACTTTATCAATTTATTCATAAAGTCCTTTACTCCGCGTTCTTTGCGCCTCTGCGTCCTTTGCGTTAATTCCACTGAACCAACGACCAGTACGTTAATGGTCGAGCAGGATGCGCAGCATGCGGCGCAGGGGTTCAGCGGCGCCCCACAGCAGCTGGTCGCCGACGGTGAAGGCGGACAGGTAATCGTTGCCCATGCTCAGTTTACGCAGGCGCCCGACCGGCACGTGCATCTTGCCGGTGACACTGGCCGGACTCAGCTCGGCCATGCTGGCTTCCTTGTCGTTGGGAATGACTTTCACCCAGTCGTTGGCCTGCGCCAGGATGTCGCTGATTTCATCCAGCGGCACATCCTTGTTCAGTTTGATGGTCAGCGCCTGGCTGTGACAGCGCATGGCGCCGATGCGCACGCAGATGCCGTCGATCGGGATTGGCCGGTCGCTGCGCCCGAGGATCTTGTTGGACTCGACCTCGGCCTTCCACTCTTCCTTGGTCTGGCCGCTGTCGAGCGGCTTGTCGATCCACGGGATCAGGCTGCCGGCCAGGGGTACGCCCCACTGGTCGACCGGGTAGTCCTTGCTGCGAATGAACTCGGCCACCTGGCGATCGATATCCAGGATGGCGGTGGCCGGATCGGCGTTGAGTTCCCTGACCGACTCGTTGATGGCACCCATCTGCCGGATCAGCTCGCGCATGTGCTGCGCACCGGAGCCGGAGGCGGCCTGATAGGTCATGGGCGAAATCCATTCGACCAGGTTCCGGTCGAGCAGACCGCCGATGGCCATCAGCATCAGGCTGACGGTACAGTTGCCGCCCACGTAAGTTTTGATCCCCTTGTCCAGTCCGGCCTCGATGACGGATTTGTTGACCGGGTCCAGTACGATGATGCTGTCGTCCTGCATACGCAGGGTGGAGGCCGCGTCGATCCAGTAACCGTCCCACCCTGCCTTGCGCAGTGCCGGATAGACTTTCTCGGTATAGTCGCCGCCCTGACAGGAGATGATGACCTCCATCTGCTTGAGCTCATCGATGTCATTGGCGTCTTTTAACGGTGGTACGTCCTTGCCGATGTCGGGACCCGGCTGACCGGTCTGCGAGGTGGAAAAGAACACCGGCTCGATCTGATCGAAATCGTTTTCCTCGCGCATGCGTTGCATGAGGACCGACCCCACCATACCGCGCCAACCTACCAGACCTGTGCGTTTCATTGCTCCACCTCAATCCAAACTTTGCTGTTGTATGTAACCATTGTAACCCTGAACAGGGCCGAGGTACGAGGAACGAGTGACGAGGCGGATGAAATTCCAATTCATTCTGTTTTTCCTCGTCCCTCGTAACTCGTCCCTCGGCCCTTTTATTCTTGGAGCGCAGCAACCACCGCATCCCCCATCTCGGAAGTGCCGACTTTCTGCATGCCATCCTGATAGATATCCGCCGTGCGCAATCCCTGATCCAGCACGGTATTGACCGCTTGCTCGACCCGATCAGCCATGGCCGACTCGTCCAGGGAGTAACGCAGCATCATCGCCACGGAAAGGATCGTGGCTAGCGGATTGGCCACGTTCTGCCCGGCGATGTCCGGGGCCGAGCCGTGGATCGGCTCGTACATGCCCTTGCCGTAGGCGTCCAGCGAGGCCGAGGGCAGCATGCCGATGGAGCCTGTGAGCATGGCGGCCGCATCGGAGAGAATATCGCCGAACATGTTGGTGGTGACCATGACGTCGAACTGCTTGGGCGCGCGCACCAGTTGCATGGCGGCGTTATCCACGTACATATGGCTCAGTTCCACATCATCGTACTCCTTGCCGACCGTGGTGGTCACTTCCCGCCACAGCTCGGTGCATTCAAGGACGTTGGCCTTGTCGACCGAGCAGACCTTGTGGTTGCGCTTGCGCGCGATATCGAAGGCGACCCGGGCGATGCGCTCGATCTCCGACTCGCTGTAGACCAGGGTGTTGTAACCTTCGCGCTGGCCGTCCTCGCGGATGCGAATGCCGCGCGGCTGGCCAAAGTAAATGCCGCCGGTCAGCTCGCGCACGATCATGATATCCAGCCCGGACACCACTTCCGGCTTCAATGTCGAGGCGTCGGCCAGCTGCGGATAGAGAATGGCCGGGCGCAGATTGGCAAACAGTTCCAGTTCCGAGCGCAACCCCAGCAGGCCTTTTTCCGGGCGCACCGCGATCTCCAGCGACTCCCATTTATAGCCGCCGACCGCGCCCAGCAGGATCGCATCGGCCTCTTTGGCCAGGTTCAGGGTTTCGGCGGGCAGCGGCGTGCCGTGCTCGTCATAGGCCGTGCCCCCGACCAGCGCCTCCTCCAGTTCAATATTGAGGCCGTCCTGGCGCAGGGCATTCAACACCTTCACCGCCTCGGCCACGATCTCCTGCCCGATCCCGTCGCCGGGGAGTACCAGAATCTTTTTCGTCATAAGTTCTTTCTCTTTTCAAATTCAGTTTATTTAACGCAGAGGACGCGGAGTCGCAGAGCCGCGGAGAATGACAATAATGTTTTCCTCTGCGTCTTTGCGTCTCTGCGACCTCCGTGTTGCTTCCCAGAGCATCAACTAATTAAAGAAACAGCCACGGACGTTATTGACATTTCTGTTCCTCTTTCAAATTCGTCGATTTAACGCAGAGGACGCGGAGTCGCAGAGCCGCGGAGAAATAATTGATTGATTTTTCCTCTGCGCCTCTGCGACCTCTGCGTTGCTTCCCAGAGACAATGCTTACTGACTGAACAACCAGGGTCTTTGTTGGCGTTGCTGTTCCTCGTAGGCGCGGATTTCCTCGGCATGCTGCAGGGTCAGGCCGATATCATCCAGGCCTTCAAGCAGACGCTGTTTGCGATAGGCGTCGATCTCGAAGGGAATCACCTCGCCGTCGGGCGTGCGGATCTGTTGCTGCTCGAGATCCACGCTCAGTTGATAGCCTTCCTGCGCTTCGGTGGCCTTGAACAACCGATCCACCGTATCGCCATCCAGCACGATGGGCAGGATACCGTTTTTAAAACAGTTGTTATAAAAAATATCGGCGAAGCTGGGCGCAATAATCACCCGAAAGCCGTAATCGAGCAAGGCCCAGGGCGCATGCTCGCGACTGGAGCCGCAACCGAAATTATCCCGCGCCAGTAAAATCTGCGCGCCCTGGTAACGCGGCTGGTTGAGCACGAAGTCCGGGTTGATCGGCCGGTGACTGTTGTCCTTGCCCGGCTCGCCGTGATCCAGATAACGCCACTCGTCGAACAGATTCGGTCCAAAGCCGGTGCGCTTGATCGACTTGAGAAACTGCTTGGGAATGATCGCATCGGTATCGACATTGGATCGATCCAGCGGTGCTGCAATCGCGGTTAACGTCTCAAATTTTTCCATAGTTCATATCCTGCAAAATAACGCGGAGGTCGCGGAGGCGCAGAGGAAAATCAATTTATTTCTCCGCGCCTCCGCGACTCTGCGTGCTCTGCGTTGGTTACGTCAATTCTCTAACATCGACAAAGTGGCCGGCGATGGCGGCAGCGGCGGCCATCGCGGGGCTGACCAGGTGGGTGCGTCCGCCCTGCCCCTGGCGGCCTTCGAAGTTGCGGTTCGAGGTCGAGGCGCAACGCTCGCCCGGCTCCAGTCGGTCGGCGTTCATCGCCAGGCACATGGAACAGCCCGGCTCGCGCCATTCGAAGCCCGCCTCGAGGAAGATTTTATCCAGCCCTTCGTTCTCGGCCTGCTGTTTGACCAGTCCGGAGCCGGGTACCACCATCGCCAGCGTGATGTTATCCGCCACCTTGTGGCCGTCGACCACGGCGGCGGCGGCGCGCAGATCTTCAATACGCGAATTGGTGCAGGAGCCGATGAAGATCTTGTCCAGACGAATGTCGCTGATCGGGATACCGCCTTCCAGACCCATGTACTTGAGTGCGGCTTTGGCGCCCTCCTGTTTGACCGGTTCGGGAAATGACGCCGGCATCGGGACCGTCTCATTCACGCCGACCACCATCTCCGGCGAAGTGCCCCAGGTAACCTGCGGTTGCAGGGTGGTCGCATCCAGATGCACGACCTTGTCGAATTCGGCATCGGGGTCGCTGTGCAGATCCTGCCAGTCAGCCACCGCCTGTTCCCACAGTTCAGCTTTGGGCGCGAAGGGCCGGTCTTTGACATAGTCGATGGTCTTGTCATCCACCGCCACCATGCCGGCCCGGGCGCCGGCCTCGATGGCCATATTGCACAGGGTCATACGCCCTTCGATAGAGAGATCGCGGATCGCCTCGCCGCCGAATTCGATGGCGTAACCGGTCCCGCCGGCGGTGCCGATCCGGCCAATCACCGCCAGCACGATATCCTTGGCGGTCACCCCGGCCGGCGCCTTGCCATCGACGCTGATCAGCAGGGTTTTTGATTTTTGCTGGCCCAGCGTCTGGGTCGCCAGCACGTGCTCCACCTCGGAGGTGCCAATGCCAAAGGCCAGCGCGCCGAAGGCACCGTGGGTGGAGGTATGGCTGTCGCCGCAGACCACGGTCATCCCCGGCAGGGTCGCGCCCTGCTCCGGACCGATCACGTGCACGATGCCCTGGCGCGGATCGGCCATGGCAAATTCGGTAATGTGGTAGGTCTGGCAATTCTGATCCAGGGTCTCCACCTGCAGGCGCGAGACCGGATCGGCAATGCCCCCACGGCGATCGGTGGTCGGCACGTTGTGATCGGGCGTGGCCAGATTGGCACCGACCCGCCAGGGCTGGCGGTTGGCCAGGCGCAGGCCCTCGAAGGCCTGGGGCGAGGTCACCTCGTGAATCAGGTGCCGATCGATATAGAGCAGCGCGGTACCATCACCGTTATCGCGCACCACATGCCGATCCCACAATTTATCGTATAAGGTTCTGGCGCTCATCGTTCCTGTTCCTGTGTCCGGATTGGACAAAGTTTAACCTGCAAACTACTATTACCCAAATTCATTATTTTCATATTATAGATAACTTTTATTCATGGACTTTGCCAACCTTCAGGCCTTTGTAGCCGTCGCCGAACAGCACTCGTTCTCCCGGGCTGCCGGTCAGCTGTTTCTCACCCAGCCGGCTGTCAGCAAGCGCATCGCCGCGCTGGAGGCGGAGCTGGGCAATCCCCTGTTCGACCGCATCGGCCACCAGGTGCAACTGACCGAGACCGGTCACGCCCTGCTGCCCCGGGCCCGGAATATTCTGCTGGAGCTGGAAGACACGCGCCGCAGCATTCGCAATCTCTCCGATCAGGTGGGCGGGCAATTGAGTATGGTAACCAGTCACCATATCGGCCTGCATCGCCTGCCCCCGGTGTTGCGCCGTTATAGCGGCGATTATCCGCAGGTGGAACTGGACCTGCAGTTTATGGAATCGGAACAGGCCTGTCAGGCGGTATTGCACGGCGACAGTGAGCTGGGCGTGGTGACTCTGCCACTCACCCCGCCGGCGGAATTGAAATTCCAGGCCATCTGGCACGACCCGTTGCATATCGTCATCAGCCCGGAGCATCCCCTGACCCGCGAAAAATCACTGACCTCGAAAACGCTACTGGCGTGGCCGGCCATTTTGCCCATGCGCGACACCTTCACCCGCACGCTGGTGGAACAGGCGTTTGCCGATTGGCAGACCCCGGAGCCCCTGCAGGTCAAACTGGCGACCAATAACCTGGAAACGATCAAGATGATGGTCGGCATCGGTCTGGGCTGGAGTGTACTGCCGCAAACACTGCTGGATGAAGAGCTGGCCTGTTTGCTCTTGCCGAAATTACAGCTGGCCCGCGAGCTGGGTGTGGTCTGGCACGCGGGCCGAACCTTGAGTAACGCCGCCAGCGCGATGCTCGACTGCCTGCAACAGAGCGCCAAACCGGGTTAAACTGGACACAGGCCAATCACCCACCGGTACCGATCGTGCGCCACGCATTGATACTTTTACTCTTATTCGGATTGCTCAGCCAGATCACGGCCTGCGGAACACTGGCCGCCAGCGGCGCCGCCCGTGACAGTGGCGATTACGGTTTCAATGACAACGGTGCCAGCCATTCCGACGCCAGTATCAGCGCGGCGATTCGCTCCCGGCTGATTAACGATCCGACAATCAATGCCAGTCACATCCGGGTGAGTACCGAACGGGGCGTGGTGACGCTACAGGGGCAGGTTGCCAACGACGCGGTTCGCAAACGGATCATCCGCCTGTGCGACAGCACGCCCGGCGTTAAACAGGTCAATGCCCGGCTGACGCTCGGTCAGGATTGACGATACTGATCGAGTGCCGCATCCCAGAGCCGGCGACGCTGTTCCAGACTCAGCGCCGCGGTTTCGTAGGCTTCCTCAAGCCGGCATGAGTCGTCGGCGCAGAGCACGTCCAGGCACTTTTGCGCCAGATGGGAATGCTCTTCCCCGTCCAGCTCGATGTGCCGTTCCAGATAATAGACCAGGGTCGGGCACTCCTGTTTGCGCTCGCCCAGGCCATTGAGAATTTTGTCGAACATCTCCGGTATCAGTTTTTCCCGGCCGAAGAAAAACGCCGAAGCAATGCGGTGCAATTCACCACTGTCGGCCAGCTCCAGATTCATTTGGACAAATTCCCGTGCACCGGGCGGAATCACCTGATGATCAAAATCACGCAGAAACTGCCGAACCGCGCTCTGATCCACGCCCAGCTCGGCCATTGCTCGCAGATACAGTGTGAAGTGATCGCAGGCGTTTCCATCCTGATCCAGATCGCTCTCCTCGCCCAGCACGATCTCGTTAACAAACCGCACCAATTCTTTGGAGGTGTTCACGGGTTGCCAGGGAACCTCCAGGCACGTCAGCCCGCGTTGCAATGCCTTGAGCAGGGACATAAAGTCCCATACGGCAAAAACATGATACTGCATGAAAATCGGAACAGCCCGGGGATCGTCCAGAACCTGATAAAGAGGATGTTCACAAAGCGAATGCTGAAGTTGCTCCAGCTGTAACGTCATATCAACCGCGGATTTCATATACTCTGCAACCTGAAGGGATATATTTTTTCGTAAGCACTGATGAGCCATTCAGGCTCTGCAAGAGCGGGCTATTGTCCGCAATCATTTGTTGCAAAACAACCACCGGATGGTTTTTCTGAAACTGGATCCCATTAGTTTTAAAGGTGTACGAGTGAGAAACCTTTTCACCCGCCTCAAGGGTCAAAGTAGCACGATTGATGGCTATGCTATTCGGATTGACTCGAGAGCAGTTCGGATTCGAACCGTTCCTTGTCGATCTGACAATCCAGGTAATCGGCAATAATCTGCATATCCTTTTGCGCATTACCCAGGCAACTGGTGGCGCCCGGGGACGGTGTCATATTGAAAATGATCCCGTTGCCCGGATTAATCTTCACCTCACCCAGATGCAGCTGACGATTCAGTTTGTCGATCATAATGGGGCGAATCCCCCCGATACCTTTGGCAAACTCCAGCTCCTTGAGTGTCAGATCCGGCACGATCTTGCGGGCATCGCGCAGGAACAACAGCCGGCGGATAAACGGGATTTCAAACAGCATGTTCTTGAACATGTAATTGCGAATTTCGCTCACCCGAAACAGATCCCAGAAGACCTTCAGCACGCGCCAGTCGGGACGAAATACCCGCAGAAACTCACCCACCGTGCGCAGGTTATAGCGCTCCAGCATCGGTAACACCAGAGCAGTAGGACCAAAACGGGTTTTATTCGGCACCAGCACATCGGGATCGCCGTGAATCGCGGCGAAGGGCAGGTTCTTTTTCTGCACGGTATAGACCTTGCCGTTGAGCACCCCGGGCGTGTAATAAAAACTGCCCGCCATTGGTAAGCAGGAATAATTCAGCCCATAGCCCAGCTTCTGGGCATAAAGCAGACTGTGGGCACCGGCGGAGACAACCACAAAGCGGGCCCGGTAGGTTCCCCGGCTGGTCACGATTTCATAATGGTCATCCGTTTTGTGGATCGACTGCACATACGTTGACAGATGCACATCCACCTGTTTGTTACGCTCCTGACGAGCCTGGTGAATAAAACTGTTGGCCAGGGCATGAAAGTCCACCGCGGTATATTCATCGAGCACGGCCAACGCCACAATCTCCTGCTCGCGATCGATGGCCACACGGGGTTCGATCTGGGCAATCTGCTCCCGCTCCAGCAATTGCATGCCGGGAAAATAATCTCGAAAACGTTCATACCGTTCGCGCAGCTCGTGACATTCGCTGGCACCCACACCCAGTACCATCTTCGGGTACTTGAAAATCAGGCTGTCGCGCTCCGGGACCTGCTGGCAGTAATTGACCACCATGGCGGCAGTGGCCTTGACCTGGACCGCTTTCTCCAGACTGTAATTGGTTTCGATATCACCGCAATGCAGGGTCTGGCTGTTATTGCGACCATGTGAATTGAGATCGGCGATGCTGTCACGCTTTTCCAGCAGGCACAGTTCACGAAGATCCGTATAACGGGCCAGTTCAAACAACAGTGCAGCACCGGAAATGCCACCGCCAATAATGAGCACATCATGGATTGGCCCGTCATGAATTCTCGCCTGGGTTAACATCGTGCTGATCATACCTTCTGATATCGGTTTTTTGGCAACGCCTGTTGATTTATCGGCCAAAGGCGCGGTTTTTTTATCCCGCCCCTGCCTCGTTATCCGGTGGATACACAAACCGGTAGACCACCAGCATGCCTGCCAGGCTTAGTCCCGCGGCAATACTGTACATCATCAGCGGCCCCGCCAAATCATACAAATAGCCACTGTAGAGACTGCCTACTGCCCCGCCGGCACCGAAACTCAGGCTGCTGTACAGCGCCTGTCCCTTTCCCTGATGCCGACCGATAAAAAACTGGTGAATCAGGTGAATCGCCGCCGCATGGTATACGCCATAACTGGCTGCATGTAACAACTGGGCAAAGATCATGATAGATGTCCATTGCGGAAACAGGGCGATCAGTATCCAGCGCAGCGTCGTCAGGATCAGCGCCAGAATTAACAAATGGCGCGCCCCGTAACGCGGCATCAGGCGATGCATGACCATAAAAGCACCGACTTCCGCCAGCACAGCCAGTGCCCAGAGAACCCCAATCTTACTCAGTCCGTAGCCCATCTCTTCCATATATATGGAGTAAAAGGTGTAATACGGACCGTGGCTGGCCTGCATCAAAAAGCAGGTCACCAGCAGACCGACTACAGCCGGTTTCCCCAGGACCTGGCGCAGAGGCTGGTGATCCAGTGGCATATGCCCGGCGGCTTCCTCGGGCACCGCGATACTGCTAAGCCAGATCGCGGCAAATAGAAACAACAGTACATGCGGCAGCCACTGAATCGCCTGTCCCTCCAGCGCATAACCGACGCTCCAGACAGAGAGAATGAATCCGACCGAACCCCAGAGACGAATAGAGCTGTAACGATGAGTCTGTCCGGCCAGATGACTGAAGGTCGTGGCCTCAAACTGTGGCAAGGCCGCATTCCAGAAAAAACTAAACATCGCCATCACCAGTGCGAGCCACCAGAACCCCGAGGCCAGATAAACCCCGGTGAACGTTAATGCCGCGAGCAGGCTGCCAAGCTGAACAATGCTCATGCGCTTGCCGGTATGATCGGCAATCCAGCCCCAGATATTGGGCGAAACAATTTTGGTTGCCATGATAATCGCCATCAATATGCCAATGGCGCGCGCATCAAAGCCCTGCGACTTGAGATAGAGTCCCCAGTACGGCACCAGCGCACCGAGACTGGCGAAATAAAACAGGTAAAACGCGGATAACCGCCAGTACGGCGCTTTGGACGACACGTTCAAACCTCGATCCATTGTTCAGAATGGCACATCAAACCGGCCGACAACTTCAACAGGCATGAGCTGGAGATCACCCACTGAGCACACTGAATGCGTCGAATACACCGAAGAAGATATCTGCGATGAAACAACTTCAGAGATTTCGGGGCGTTCGGTGATTCCTGCGCTTTATAACTCAACGCTGACAGACAGAATCCGGATTGCACCACGATTCGGGACACCGTTAGCGGACGGCGGGCGGGATCACCGGCGTGGTGGAGTGTACATCGGCGTTCTGGGCACGCTGGCGCAGCAGATGATCCATCAGGACGATCGCCATCATTGCTTCGGCAATGGGCGTGGCACGGATGCCGACACAGGGATCGTGCCGTCCCGTGGTAATCACCTCGATGGGATTGCCCTCGATATCAATGCCCTGCCCCGGCAGGCGCAGGCTGGAGGTGGGCTTGAGCGCGAGGCTGGCCACAATGGGCTGGCCGCTGGAGATACCGCCGAGCACCCCGCCGGCGTGATTGCTCAAAAAACCGTCCGGCGTCATTTCATCGCGGTGCTCGGTGCCCTTCTGTTCCACAGACGCGAAACCGGCCCCGATCTCCACGCCCTTGACCGCGTTAATGCTCATCAGGGCATGGGCCAGATCGGCATCCAGACGATCGAAAATCGGCTCCCCCAGCCCCGGCGGGACGCCCTCGGCCACCACATTGATCCGGGCGCCGATGGAATCGCCTGACTTGCGCAAGGCATCCATGTAGTTTTCCAGCTCCGGGACTTTCGCGGCATCCGGGAAGAAAAACGGATTCGCTTCCACCGCCTCCCAGTCAAATGCCTCGGCCCGAATCGGCCCCAGCTGGCTCATATAGCCGCGGATCCGGATCCCGAGTTTTTCGTGCAGATATTTTTTGGCGATCGCGCCGGCCGCCACCCGCATGGCGGTCTCACGGGCCGAGGAACGCCCGCCACCGCGATAATCGCGGATCCCGTATTTCTGCTGATAGGTGTAATCGGCATGCCCCGGACGAAACTGGCGCATGATATTCGAGTAATCCTTCGAGCGCTGATCGGTATTATGAATAATGAGTCCAATCGGCGTGCCGGTCGTCTGCCCTTCGAACACCCCGGAGAGAATCTGCACCTCGTCCGACTCGCGGCGCTGGGTGGTATGCCGCGTCTTGCCCGGTTTACGGCGATCCAGATCCTGCTGCAGGTCCGCCTCGCTCAGGGCCAGACCCGGCGGACAGCCGTCGACCACACAACCGATGGCCGGACCGTGGCTCTCGCCAAAACTGGTGAGGGTGAACAACTTGCCGAAACTGTTACCGGACATTTTTCGCGCATTCCAATGGGGTTCAGGAACACCCATTGTAATGGAACTCGGCGGCGTGGGACAGATGAAGAAGCCGGCACGGAGTCAGCCGGATTGGACAATGCTGGACGCCCCCTGGGCCGGGAAGAATGCAAATTATCTCTCGCAGAGACGTTTATGCCCGTTGTTTGGGTGCAGAGCCCGCCAGGTAATAAATTCTGCTACTTCGCGGGCTCGGCGTCTTTGCGAGAGTCGAATTGTTTAGATGACCTTGGAATAGCGCTGGGTCTGCTGCTGGCGCAGGTATTTGTCGAACACCATGCAGATATTGCGAATCAGCAGCTTGCCAGCCCCCAGTACAGTGACGCCCCGCTCGTCGAGTTGCAACAAACCGTCCTCCTGCATGGCCTTGAGCTCTTCCAGTTCGGTAGCAAAGTACTCCGGCACCGAAATGCCGAACGCCAGCTCCAGCGCCGGAAAAGAGAGCCGGAAATGGCAGATCAGCTGATTGATAACCTCCCGGCGCAGCAAATCATCATCGTCCAGCTCCAGCCCGCGAAACACCGGTAACTGATCCTGATCGATACGGGCATAATACTCGTCCATCGTCTTGACGTTCTGGCTGTAACTGTCGGCCACCTTGCCAATCGCCGTCATGCCCATGGCAACCAGATCACAGTCGGCATGGGTCGAATACCCCTGAAAATTGCGATGCAGAGTCCCATTGCGCTGGGCGATGGCCAGCTCATCATCGGGCCGGGCAAAGTGATCCATGCCGATATAGACGTAACCCGCCTCTGTTAATTTCTCGATGGAATACTTGAGTATCGCCAGCTTCTCATCCGGGCCGGGTAGATCATCGGCGTTGATCTGGCGTTGCGGCTTGAACAGCTCGGGCAGATGGGCGTAGTTGAAGATCGATAAGCGTTCCGGTTGCAGTGCCACGACCTTGTCCAGCGTGCGCGCAAAACTCTCGACCGTTTGCAACGGCAGCCCGTAGATCAGATCGAAACTGGTGGAACGGAACCCGTACTCCCGTACGGCCGCCATCACTTCGGCAATCTGTGCCTCGGACTGGATGCGGTTGACCGCTTTTTGCACCGCCGGCTCGAAATCCTGTACGCCCAGGCTGATGCGGTTGAAACCCAGTTCGCGCAACAGGGCGATGGTCTCCCGATCGGCTTCGCGCGGATCAATTTCGATGGAATACTCGCCCGTATCATCGTCCAGCAATTGGAAATGCTGGCGGGTTTTATCCATCAGCTCGCGCATTTCATCATGACTGATGAAGGTGGGTGTCCCGCCCCCCCAGTGCAGTTGATCGACCGGGCGCCCGGCATCGAACAATTCACTCTGCAGCTCTATCTCCCGGTGCAGCCGCTGCAGATAGGGCGCGGCGCGACGACGATTGGCGGTAATAATCTTGCTGCAGGCGCAATAGAAGCAGACCGTATTGCAAAACGGCAGATGAAAATAGAGTGACAGGGAACAGTTTTTCTGGTTGCTCTGCGCGGCCAGACGACGATACTCCTCTGACCCAAAATCCTCGTGAAACTGCACCGCGGTCGGATAGGAGGTGTAGCGTGGTCCCGCCCTGTCGTAACGGCGAATCAGCTCCTTGTCGAATTCCAGCTCATACATGGCCATCCCCCCGGGAAATTGCCGACATTATCGACATTTTCGGCGCCTGCGGACTATGATCTGGATCAAATCCGGCGTATTTCATGATTCGCGGACACCGCTCAAATCAGGGATAAAGAGCTCACCACGAAGGCACGAAGAACACGAAGTGACAAATCCATTAAACCTTCGTGGCTTCGCGATGAAGGCTTTTCCGCCTTTATCGTCACTCGACCCCGCTGGTCAAGCAGCGAAGAATTCAGGAAGTTGTAGGCCCGATAAAGCGAAGCGGTATCGGGCAACCCCGCCGATTGCCGGACACCGCGTTGCTATGTCCGGCCTACCACTGCGGTTCTCTGCGTCTCCGCGAGACGTACAGGGACGTACTAGTGTCGCGGGAGTCAGGACGACGAGAGCGACCCTCTGCGTTGGATCTTTATACCTGAACCGCCCGGATCGCCTCCGAAGCGACGGTCAGTTGTTCGGCGGTGAGCAGGAAGACGCCGTGGCCGCCGAATTCGAATTCGAGCCAGGTGAATGGCACGTCAGGCAACAGGTCGGCCAGGGCGTCGGCGCTGTTGCCCACTTCCACAATCAATACCCCGCCCGGGTTCAGATGTTGCGGGGCCTCGCGCAACATGGGCAGGACAAAATCGAGTCCCTGCATTCCGGCAGCCAGGCCCATGGCCGGTTCGTGCCGGTATTCCTCGGGCAGCTCGGCCATATCATCGGCATCCACATAGGGCGGGTTGCTGACAATCAAATCGTAACGACGCCCGCCCAGAGCGGCGAACAGATCCGATTCGATCAGTTCAACCCGGTCCGCCAGGTCATATTGATCCACGTTGATCCGGGCCACCGCCAGTGCCTCGGCAGAGACATCACTGGCATCGACCCGGGCCTGAGGCAGGGCCTCGGCCATGGCGATGGCAATACATCCCCCGCCGGTGCATAAATCCAGCGCATGCTGCAACTTCGACGAATCCACCCAGGGCTCGAATTGATCGGCGATCAGTTCGGCAAAGGGCGAGCGCGGGATCAACACCCGTTCGTCCACGTAAAACTTCAGGCCGGCGAACCACGCCTCATGGGTCAGATAGGCCGCGGGCTTGCGGGTACGGATCCGTTGCCACAGTAAATCAGCCAGTTGCTGTTTTTGTTCCGCCGTAGCCTGACGTTGCAGATCCTGATCGTCGAAATCCGGCGGCAGCCCCATGCTGTAGGAAACCAGATAGGCGGCTTCATCCAGCGCATTGTCGGTGCCGTGACCAAAATAAAGTGCTGATGCATCAAGCAACGATTCGGTTTGCAGCACCAGTTCGTGCAGGTTGGTGGCCGAAGCCAGCGCCGCTTCGATCTCGGTCCTGTCCATCGATATCAGCCGCCCGGTTTTTTGGCATGCCTGGGGCGAAACGCCTTGATCACGCTCTCGTCGGTTTCCAGATACGGGCCTTCGATGAGATCGATGCAATACGGCACCGCCGGGAATACCGCATCCAGGCAATCGGCGATCGCCGAGGGCTTGCCCGGCAGGTTGATCAGCAGGCTGCTTGCGCGAATGCCGGCCATTTGCCGGGACAGAATGGCGGTCGGCACATATTGCAGGGAAACCGCACGCATCTGTTCACCGAAACCATCTAGCACCTTGTCACACACCGCCTCGGTCGCCTCGGGCGTAATATCCCGCGCTGCGGGTCCGGTGCCACCGGTGGTCACCACCAGGCAACACTGCTCTTCATCCGCCAGCGCTTTCAATGCCGCCTCGACCTGATCCTGTTCATCGGGCACCAGTCGTGCCACCGCCTCCCACTCATTGATCAGGGCCCGGTCCAGCCATTCGCGAATTGCCGGACCGCCCTGATCCTCATACTCGCCCCGACTGGCGCGGTCGGAGACGGTCACAATGCCGATACGAACTTTGTCTGTCATGCTTGCTTCAACTCTCTTTGACGGATGCTGCCAATGCGTTAGAAGTCATACACCAGCGTGATGGCGGTGCGGGTGTCAGTGTTTTCGAAACCGGGCTGCGGATCGCTGTTGTCCTTGATGGTATAACTGACTTTCATGGCCAGGCTGTTGTTGATTTTCGCCGTCAATGCCGTCACCGACTCGGTATAGGTATTGTTACTGCCATGTTCCACATAAACCACTTCACTGAAAGAACTGGTCTTGCTGATCTGCCATTTATAATCGAGTCCAATCCGGACAATGCTTTCATCATCGTCACTGCCATCGACAAATTTGGTCTGCCGACCACCGGCACCGAACTCGCCCTTGAGGTGCATATCCTCTCTTTTGAGAAACTGGTGTCCGTAACCGACCACTTCGGTCGTGCGTCGATCATAACCGGCAAACTCATCGGACTCGTAGCGCAGACTGCCGAACAGATAATCATTATCATCCAGCAGGTAATCCGAACGCCCGGACACTTCGTAACTTTCCGCCGTGGTCGTGTCCTCCTCGGTGATGCGCAACACCTTGGCCTCAGCGCGGTGGCGCCATTTGTCGCGAGAATTTTCCACCCGCAACTGAGCGTTCAGGCTATCGGAGTCGGTGTTGCCCCGGTTCATGATAAAACCCAGTTCGGCGGCCCCGCCCCATTGACTGGCCGGCGCTTCGTCAGTCTCTTCCGCCGCCAGCAACGGGGCCGTGCTCAATACCACCAGCAGACCGCCCAGACCACATCGGTGTGCGACCGCCATTTTTAACAACATAGTAACCTGCCTTGATTATTTACTACTTTTGACACCCGGTTATCTTGAAACCCGCGTGCCTCGACTCTATGGTGAGAGTATGAACCCGCAAATCCGCCAACCGGCTGTCGCCGGCATGTTTTATCCCGCGGACGCCGCCCGCCTGCGCCCCATGCTGGAGGAGTTCCTGCAGCAGGCCGGCCAGCAACTTGACGAAGAGGCGCCGGTACCGCGCGCGATCATCGTGCCCCATGCCGGTTATGTCTACTCCGGCCCCGTGGCCGCCAGCGCCTATGCGCGGCTACGCCCGGCTCATGCCAGATACAAACGCGTCTTGTTACTCGGTCCCTCGCATCGGGTCCCCTTCCGGGGCCTGGCGACCAGTAGCGCCAGCCACTTTCTGACGCCGCTGGGCCAGATACCGCTGGATCGCGCCAGCCTCGAGCGGCTTGAAACCTTACCACAGGTGACACGGCTGGATCAGGCCCACGCCATGGAACATAGCCTGGAAGTGCAATTGCCCTTTTTACAGTCCGTGTTGGATGAGTTTGTGCTGGTGCCACTGGTGGTCGGGGATGCCGATCCGCATGAAGTCAGTGAAATTATCGAACAGTTCTGGGATGACCAGACCCTGATTGTGATCAGTTCAGACCTGAGTCATTACCACGACTACGCCACGGCCCAACAACTCGACACAGCCACCTCCCGCGCCATCGAAGCCCTGCGCCCCGAGTCGATCGGTTACGGTGACGCCTGTGGGCGCAACCCGGTCAACGGGCTGTTGCAATTCGCCCGTGCGCACGACCTGCATGCCAGCATGGTGGATTTGCGCAATTCCGGCGATACGGCCGGACCGCGCGATCAGGTGGTCGGCTACGGCGCTTACCTGATCCAGTAAATGGAGGCTCAGCAGCGGCAACAATTACTGGCCATTGCGCGCCAGTCAATCCAGCACGGTTTACAACACGGCCGACCATTAAGCGTTAATCCGCAGGACTATGACGAGCCCCTGCAACAACCTGGCGCCAGTTTTGTCACGCTGAATTTACACGGGCAGCTACGTGGCTGCATCGGGAGTCTGGAAGCACACCGGCCTCTGGTCGTCGATGTGGCTCAAAATGCCTACGCCGCGGCATTTCGCGATCCCCGTTTCCCGCCGTTGAGCGACAGCGAGTTTCCACAACTCGAATACCATATTTCCCTGCTCAACCCCGCCGAACCCATGCAATTCACCAGCGAGTCGGATCTGATCGCGCAACTGCGCCCGCATGTCGATGGCCTGATTCTCGAAGACCGGGGACACCGGGGTACCTTTCTGCCCGCTGTCTGGGACAGCCTACCCGAACCCGAACAGTTCTGGCAGCATCTCAAACTCAAGGCCGGCCTGCCGGCGAACTACTGGTCCGACAGCCTGAAAGTCTCGCGCTATACGGTCGAAGAATTCGGCCTCTCATGAACCGGCTGTGGTTACAGTTCATTGTCCGGCAATGGGACAAGGGGCAGTGCAGCGAACAGGAAATGCAGCGACGCGCGGGCCTGCCCGATCGTTATGCGGTTGAGATCCCGCCGGCACAGAAGCTGGACGCTGAGAATATTATTATCGATCAATATGGCGACGATCGACTTGGTAACCGGTTACAATACCGACAGGAGTCGAATCAGCTGTTCGTCATCGATCGTTTCTATATCGACCGTTCAAACAACCGGTTGGCCTACAGCAACGACATCGACCGGATTTCCCTCGGCTCCCTGGTAGCGCCATGGACGCAATGCCGATATCAATGGCGATACCGGGTCCGGGAAGGCGGCATGATCTACTGGCTGTACGAAACGGTCATTCTGAATATTGCCATCAGTGAAGATTTTGACCCCGGGTTATTCATCAACACAGAACCCGCCCGAACCCACGATCCATTAACAACCCCCACTTCAAGCTCACCGCTGAAGCTGACCGATCGCACGCTACTAAAAAAACAAACCTGACCACCGATAACACGGACGTAAAACTATCTCAAAGTACGCTGAATAAAATTACTCCGGTGCATTCAGCCGATTGCCGGACACCGCGTTGCTATGTCCGGCCTACCACTGGATCAAACCCGGTATAACCACCGAAACACCGACCCGCATTGAAAAAACAGGGGATTGAATCGCCGATGGATTCAGTGTTACCACGCAAACCATCAGACCAACACCTGATCTCGAATCTTGACCTGAACAATTCATGGCCGTTAACGGGAAACGGTCTGGCATTCCCCAATGGAACCGGCCATGCAGGTGCGCCCGTCGATCCAGATCGCATGGTCCAGTCTGGCGCCGGTGAGATCCGCGCCGTCGAGCGTGGCCCCTCTGAGATTGGCATAGGCAAGATTCGCGTTTTTCAAACTGGCATCGGTCAGATCGGCATTCTGTAAGCCGGCGCCTTTGAGATTGGCCTGCTCCAGATCCGTGTAGCTGAGATTGGCCAGGCTCAGATCCACATAACGCAGATCGGCACGGCGCAAACTGCTGGCAAACAGGTTGGCCCCTCCCAGCGCGGCATTGTTCATCTGCGCGTCATCCAGGTTCTCCCGTATGGCATTGAGCCCAATCATCCGGCAGTTACGCCAGTTCACCCCGGGCGCGGCGGGCGCATTGCAATCGGGATCCCCCGGGCCGGGTTGGGGTCCATAAATAAAACCGAGCGCAATCAGCCCCGCCGCCAGACCAATAACCAGAACCAGGTGTAGCAGCGAGAATTTTCGCTCGGGATTGGTCTCGCGCATGACATCTTCGCGGTGATGACGGTATTCCAGCGTCTCGTAGGGTTCGGGCGTCCGCTGGTCCTCTGCCGTGGCGTGTATATGATGCTGGGGACGACGCTCATCAGCCCAGCGACGCGCCGCCTGCAGCCGTTCCTGGGCCAGTTCATCGCCGGGATCGGCTTTGAGCACCTCGGGAATCAGATCCGGTCGCTGGCGAATCGGCTGCCAGTTCTGCTTGTCTTCACTGACCTGATCATCCAGGCTGAAGCGCCCCAGCAACAAGGACTGGGAGATCTGTCCTGCCGGGAAGGGGCCCTTGATCCGGTTATCCTGTTTGAGTTTTACAAATAACGGGGCATATTTTGTCATAATGATGCTCGGTGTGCCGGATTACGGCGTCGCATGTTATCTGCCAGGGTCAAGACCGGCGGCTTTTATCCGTTAACTATCCATAGGACTTGCCGGGCATCGGGCCGGCAAGCGATCCCTGTTTCTCTTTTATCGGCCAAAGCGCGATGGAAATTAAAGGTCCGGGCAATTTTCCCACAATCAATCTGAGCGAACTTCGCCAGCAGGCCACCCGGGCGGGGGACGGCGCGCTGCAGGCCGCCCGCATCAACTGGCAAAACGGCCAATTGTTGAATGCCCTGGTGGTCCGCCAGGACAGGAATAATCTGCTGCTGGACATCCAGGGCCAACCGGTGCTGGTCAAAAACCGGCCTGAATTCGCATTTTTACCGGGTCAGAAACTGACCCTGCAGGTCGACCAGCTCACGCCGCAACCGGCGATGAAGCTGATCGCCCCCACACCCCGGCCGGCTGCCGGCACGGAACAGGGCTTGCTGCAACAAACCCTGCGCCAGGATATGGGACGGCAAACGCCCCTGTCCCCGCTGCTGGCCAACCTGAAAACGGTCGCCCGCGAGCCCCGGCAACATCCGCCCCTGCCCGCCCCGATTCGCAAAATGGCCTGGGAGATCCATCAACTGCTGCCGGATGTGCGCCAGGCCAGTCGCGCTGAAAGCCTGCAGCAGGCGCTGGCGCGCAGCGGCCCCTTCCTGCACCACCAGCTGGGCCAGCTCGCCCGGGGACAGGACGCCCCGCCGCCGGACAAAACCCTGCAAGGTGCACTGCTGCGCCTGGCCGATCAGATTCGCCAGCAACTGGCCCCAGGCCCGTCGCGTCCGGCGCCAGCCAACACTTCCCCGGCCCCCAATCCGATGCCGCAAACTGCCCTGCCCGCCTCGTCCGGGGCCGCGGCGGAGGCTGCCCGCAGCGCCACCCAGAGTGCCCCGTCCCGTCCGCAAACCCCGCAGCCTCAACCGCCCCAGCCCCCGAGCCTGCAGGGGCTGACCAGCCAGGATCAGGGACTGGGCGAGTTACTGCGCCAGGTCGAGGGGGGACTCGCTCGAATGCAACTGCACCAGTTGCACAGTCTGCAGAGCGAACAGACCGGGCGCCCCATGTGGGCCATGGAGCTGCCGATTCGCTCCCACGAGGGGATCGATCTGTTCGATCTGCGAATTCGTCAGGAAGAGTCCGAAGCGGGAGACGGCGAACACCAGCGTCCCTGGAGCGTGAGCCTGGCGTTCGATCTGGAAGGACTGGGACCGGTGCGGGTCAATCTCACCCTGATCGGACAGACCGTTTCGGCACAGTTCCAGATGCAGGAAGAACAGACCCGCAGCCTGTTCGACAGTGCCCTGGATCAACTGCGCAGCCGCCTGCATGGGGCGGGACTTGATGTCGGCAGGCTGGAATGTGCCAGTGGCATCGACGATCCGCCACCCGGACAAGCCGTGACCGGCAGTGCCCTGCTGGATGAAAAAGCATGAGTGAACAAACCGGACAACCGCCGCTGCCACTGGCTGTCGCACTGCACTATGACGGCGAAAACGCCCCGACGGTCACCGCCAAGGGCGGCGGCGACCTGGCACAACAAATTCTCGACATCGCCCGCCAGCATGAGGTACCGATTCAGGACAATCCGGAGCTGGTCAAACTGTTATCCCGGCTGGAACTGGGCGAAGAGATCCCGCACGCCCTGTATCTGGCGGTCGCCGAGGTGATCGCCTTTGCCTATATGTTACGCGGTAAAACGCCGGGGAATCGGGAACAAGACTAAGAGAGATTCAGGACAAGGTGCCCAGAGGCGTATCGAGTCTTTCCAGAAAGCGAATCCCGATAATATAGTATAGCCGTTGTCCTGTCGGCAAGCGTGAACAACCTCACCGGCCACTTCCAGCTCCGCCTGCCGGTGACGCCCCACGGGAAACCGCAGCATCAACTGTTCCCCCACCGGCAACGGCTGAGACGAACATACCGAAATTCCCGAAGGAGAGTAATCAACCCCCGTCAGTTGTAATTGTCCGACCGTGGATGAATCAATCCGGACCTGGCGCTGGAACGGCAAACGGTGTTTTGCACGCCGTTCGCGGGAATGCAGCCCGACCTGTAACATGCCCCTTACCTTTGAATTCGTCTTATTATTATTTTCTGTTCAAGTTGTAATTTTTAGCAGCCGTCAAACTGTTAATCAAGTCACAGTACACCTTCAATCCCCGTTATTATCCCGGCCATAAGGACTTTGCGCCAACCAGTGCTCGAACTCATCTATCGGCAAGGGCTTGCTAATGTAATAGCCCTGAGCCACATCGCAACCCAAAAGCTGCAGACGCTGCCACTGCTCTGCGGTTTCCACCCCTTCAGCAACCACTAACAACCCGAGATCATGGGCCAGGGCGATCGTTGAACTGACGATGGTCAACGACTCGGGACTGGAAAGCATGGCCTGGACAAAACTCTTGTCGATCTTGAGCGCACCAACCGGCATCTTCTGCAAATAACTCAGTGATGAATAACCGGTGCCAAAGTCATCAATAAACAGAGCAAAACCCCGATCGTTGAGTTTTTTCAACGTTTCCAGTGATTTTTCCGGATTCATCATCAACGCACTTTCGGTCAGCTCCAGATTGATCAGGGAAACATCCGTCTCACAGACATACAGCATATGTTCGACCTTCTCTATCAAGTTTCGATCATGCAGATTGCGAGCCGAAAGGTTGACCGAAATGGGGATTTGCAGTCCATAGCGACGCCACCGGGTGGACTGGCACATGGCATGTTCCAGCACCCAGTCGGTCAGCGGCTTGATCAGGCCGGTTTCTTCGGCCAGCGGAATGAATTGATCCGGTGGAATCAGACCCCGTTGCGGATGGCGCCAGCGAACCAGCGCCTCAACACCCCAGAGACGTTCGCCTTCCAGTTCAATCTTGGGATGGTAATGCAGAATCAGTTCATCGTGCTCAATGGCATGGCGCAACTCACTGGCCAGAGAGAGGCGACGCTGGCCCTGTTCCTCATTTTCCGGCAGATACTCGGCAACACTTTCTCCCTCCTTGCGCGCCTGGCGCACGGCCGATTCGGCCCGACGAATCAAGACCGGCACGTCATTCCCATGTTCGGGAAAGCGAACAATTCCGATCGTAATGCTGACATCCAGGGTCAGATCATCCACCTCGAACGGCTCCTCCATCACAGCCAGAATTTCCCTGACGATTTTCTCCGCCAGGCCCGGTTTGTGACCGGGCAGCAAAACGGCAAACTCGTTACCGCGCATGCGCGCCAGC
This sequence comes from Thiohalophilus sp., assembly GCF_034521165.1. Taxonomy (NCBI): domain Bacteria; kingdom Pseudomonadati; phylum Pseudomonadota; class Gammaproteobacteria; order Thiohalomonadales; family Thiohalophilaceae; genus Thiohalophilus; species Thiohalophilus sp. The sequence goes on along the minus strand of NZ_JAXHMV010000010.1, from coordinate 48,135 downwards.
AAGATGTCGTCGGACAGACAGCGATTGATTCGAATCCCGATATCGCGCAACAATGTATCCCCGCGATGAAAACCCAGTGCCTCATTGATCTCGCGAAACCGGTCAAGATCGATAAACAACAGCACGGCAGGATTGGCCTGCTCAATCGTTACCTGCAGTTTTTCGTCGAACTGGGTATGATTGGGTAAGTCAGTCAGCGCATCATAGTAGGCCATGTGTGTGATCGTAGCGTGCGCCTGCTCGTGAGCTTCCATGGTCCGCAGAGCCCGGATACCATAGGAAAGATCTTCCGCCGCCTCTTCCAGCAGGGCAATCTCGGTGGCATCAAACGCATCGGCATCGGTCGAGCCGATCGCCAGAATGCCGATGATTCGATGATTGATCTGCAGGGGAAACAGGGCAAGGGCATTGATTCCGGAGCGATTGGCTGCCACACGCCAGGGCTGCATGCGCGGGTCGCTGGGCAGATCACGACTGATGAAGACCTCGCAGTTACCAAACACCTCCTGTACGGGACTGTTTTCCGTTGCGGTGTCGAGTAAGCCCAGGGGCTCCTGAGTGGTCAGGGCATCCTCTTTCTGCGGTGCCATTGCCATGAGATTGAGCTGTCCGGGAACCTTTTCATCGTGATACCCCACCCAGGCAATCCGATACCCCCCGAAGGCAACAATGTTGTCACACAGGGAACGCAACAGACCCGGCTCATCGGTCGCCCGGACCACGGCGTGGTTACCGGCACTGAGTGTGCGCAAAGCGCGATTGGTGCGCTGTAATGCCCCGGCCATTTCATCGAACGTGCCGGCCAGCTGCCCCAGTTCCTCGGTGCCTTCCGGTAACCCTGTACGAGAAGACATATCGCCGGCGGCCAGTTTTCGGGCGGCCGTTTGCAGGGCACGAATCCGGCGCAACACGAGCATATCGCTGCCGAACCAGGCGGCGGCAAACACCAGCAGCATTACCATCGCCAGCAGCAGGGTATTGCGATACAGGTATTGATTTACCCTGGCAAAAGCGACATCGGCGGGAATACCTACAGTGATATAAATCCGCCCCGACGTGCTGTAATGCAATGGCGCAATGGCATGCAATACCGATGTTCCCCGCCGTTCGCTCAGGGAAACCACTGACTCGGACTCCATCTGTTTGATGGCCGTGAACAACGCCTCGCCGCGAATCGACTCCCCGGCCAATCCGCTCTGCGGGTAACGGGCCAGCACGGTACCCAGATTATCGATGACCATCAGACTGGAGCCGTCCGGCAGCTCGATGTTACCGATCATCTCTTCCAGCCAGGAGAGATTCAGGGCAGCAAATACCAGCGAGACAATCTCGCCTTTCTGGTTGGTCACCGGATAGCCAAAATTGATCGCCGGGACTCCGGTAAGGCGCCCGATCTGGTAATCGCCGATGCCCAGATCCCGGCTGCGCATCGCGCGCTGAAAATAGGTTCGATCGGTAATATTCACCCGCCGGTGCATCGGTATGGCGCTGCAGTACATTTGGCCATCGGGCGTTGCGACACCGAAGTTGGTGTAATACGGGTTGGGCTTGCGCAGCATGCTCAGGATATCGCTGCAGTCATGGACCCGATCGCTGGCAGGGTCCACCGCCGGCAACTGCGCCATGCTCATCAACAACTGCCGGGTCATGCTGATCAGCTGGCGTTGTTCGCGTGCCGCGCCACGCACGATACCCAGTGCCTGCTCCTCCACCTCGGCCGCTACCTGCTTGCGCTGTAGATGTGCCGTATAGCCGATAAGCGCAAAGGCGGGGATCACCGCCAGCAAAACCAGCAGCAGCAAGCGCCCACGCAGCCCCAACGTGGCCGGCTTCACGGCAACATTCCCGGGTTGTCGGGTTCAGCGAACATGGAATCCTTTCTACGGTTTAATTGTGCGGCTAACGGCCAGCAGGCAACGCCAATTACTCCTCATATCGGCAGCCCTGAGAATAACCTTAGGAAATTAAATCATTAAAGACAAATGGATGGTCAGGTGATGGACAAATAACCAGGTACACCGCTTTTCGGCCAAAGCGGCGATGAGTGAATCAATCGGCCAGTGGCCTCAGGGCGTTTAACTGTGCATCGTTCAGTCCGACTAGCAGCAGTTCTCCCTGTTCGTCGACCCGAAGGCGGCGTATATTTTTATCCGACGATTTTTCTCAAAGCATGGCATTCAGGTGCGCGACCACGCTGCGACCCAGTGCCGACAGGGCATATCCCCCTTCCAGAGTCGAGACAATCCGTCCGCTGGCATGGCGATCAGCAAGTTGTTTGATCTGTCGCGTGACCCAGGCGTAATCATTTTCGACCAGCGCCAGTCCGGCCATTTCGTCTTCCACATGCCCGTCAAACCCGGCTGACACCAGGATCAACTCTGGTTTGAAGGCATCGAGGCGTGCTAACCAGTACTGCTCTACCGCCTCGCGAAATGCCTGGCCGCCGCTGGCCGCCGGCAGAGGAACATTCACGATATGATCCCGTTGTGTATCGGCACCGGTATGCGGATAAAACGGATGCTGGAAGGTCGAGCAAAACAGGACACCGGCATCATCGCGAAAAATATCCTCCGTGCCGTTACCATGATGCACATCGAAATCGACGATCGCGACACGTTGTAACTGATACTGCTGCCGGGCATGCGCCGCCCCGACCGCCACATTATTAAAGATACAAAAACCCATGGCACGGTGGCGTTCAGCATGATGCCCTGGCGGTCTGACGCTGCAAAATGCCTGATTGTTCTTGCCGTTCATCACCAGATCGACACCCAGCACCGCCGCACCGGCAGCACGTAATGCGGCATTCAGTGAATAGGGACCCATCAAAGTATCGGCATCCAGGTATACCCGACCTTCATCAGGGGCGATCCGGAATATCTCGTCCACATAGGCCGGATCATGCACCCGGAAAAGCTGCTCCCGAGTGGCCAGCGGGGCATCATAGTATTGCAACGCGAGTTCCATACCACTGGAGAGTATCTGATCCTGGATTGCCCCCAGACGTGCCGGACACTCCGGGTGTCCGGTACCCATATCATGCAAGGCACAGTCAGGATGTGTGATAAAGCCAATCGACATAAAAATACCACCACTCGCGTTTGTGTTGCAGTTGCTATGCTTGAATCATAATACCAGCCGGAATCAGAGACACCCATGGGACAACATTATCTCGACCACCTGTTTTCGCCCCGCTCCATCGCGGTATTTGGCGCCAGCCAGCGGCCCAACACAGTCGGCAGACGAGTATACGACAACCTGCAGGATAGTGATTACACCGGCACAGTGTATGCGATCAATCCCAAATATACGCAACTGCGTGAACAGCCCTGTTATCCGGACTTACAAACAATCGGCCAACCGATCGATCTGGCCGTGATCGCCACCCCGGCGACCACCGTGCCTGGTATCCTCCACGAATGCGGCGAATACAGAGTGCGTGCCGTAATCATTCACTCGGCCGGTTTCAGCGAAGGCTCAGGCCACGGCCAGGCACTCGAAAAGGAAATACTCGACATCGCACGCCAGTATCAGATCCGGGTACTGGGGCCAAACTGCCTGGGACTGATTCGTCCCGGCATCGGACTGAATGCCACCTTCAGTAAAAACAGTGCCCTGCCCGGAAAGCTGAGCCTGGTTTCCCAGTCAGGGGCACTGTGTACCGCAGTGCTCGACTGGGCGATGCTGCATGATATCGGTTTTGCCAGCATTGTTTCGCTGGGAGACGCCGCGGATATCGATTTTGGTGACATTCTCGATTATCTCGCTCAGGATGCACAAACCCACAGTATACTTTTATATATCGAAGGCATACGTGATGCTCGCGGTTTCATGAGCGGCTTGCGCAGTGCCGCGTGCATGAAACCGGTGATCGTGATCAAATCGGGACGTCACAGTGAAGGCGTTCGTGCCGCCGTCACCCACTCCGGCGCCATGGTCGGCGCCGATGATGTATTCGATGCCGCCCTGCAACGGGCCGGGGTGGTGCGGGCCATGACCGTCTCGCAACTGTTTGCCGCGGCCCAGGTGCTGGCCAGTGAATACCGGATCAACGGCAATCGTCTCGCCATCATCACCAACGGCGGAGGCCCCGGAGTGATGGCTACCGATCGCGCCATGGATCTCGGGGTGCAACTGGCCGAGCTGTCGGCATCGACCACCGACGCTCTGGACCAGGTTCTGCCGACGCACTGGTCCAGCAGCAATCCGGTGGATTTACTCGGCGATGCCGATGCCGATCGTTACTACCATGCCGTCAAGGCCTGCCTTGATGATACCCAGGTCGATGGCATCGTGGTGATGCTCACGCCCCAGGCCATGACCGATCCCACAGCCTGTGCTGAAGCAGTAATCAAGGCGCACAAGGATTCCCGCAAGCCGGTACTCGCCTGCTGGATGGGCGAGCAACAAGTCAACGAAGCCAATGCCCTGTTCGCCAAACACCATCTTCCCGCCTTCAGCAGTCCCGAAACCTCGGTCGAGGCTTTCTTTTACCTGGCCAGTTATTATCACAATCAGCAACTGCTGCTGCAGGTGCCGACGCCGCTGGGTCGCCATAGCGAGCCGGATATCGATGGCGCCCGGCTGATCATAGAAAATGTCTTGCAGGAAAACCGCAGCGTGCTGACCACCGCCGAATCCAAGGCGGTATTGCATAGCTTTACCATCCCCGTCACCCAGAGTATCGAGTGCCACAGCCCCGGTGATGCGCTGGTTGTGGCCGAATCGATCGGCTTTCCAGTGGTCATGAAAATCTACTCACCGGACATTACGCACAAAACCGATGTCAACGGCGTCAGATTGAACATCAGCGACGCCCAGACCGTACGCAGTGCTTTTAATGAACTGATGGCGACGGTAAGCCAAAAATCCCGCGCCGCGGATATCCGCGGTGTCACGCTTGAACCGATGTACCACGCCCCCAATGGACGGGAACTCATCGTCGGCGTCATCCGGGATCCGGTCTTCGGTCCGGCCATTACCTTCGGCGCCGGCGGCACCCAGGTGGAAGTGCTGCATGACCGAACCATTGCCCTGCCGCCACTGAACAGTTACCTGGCGCGCAAGATGATCGAACAAACCCGGGTGGCCCGCTTGCTCGGCGCCTGGCGTAATATGCCCCAGGTTGACATGGAAAGCCTGGTGCAGTTACTGCGCCGGGTTTCCGAAATGGTCTGCGAGCTGCCGCATATCAAATCCATCGACATTAACCCGTTAATCGCCGATGAACAGGGCGTGATCGCCCTGGATGCTCGCATCGAGGTGGAACGCCCGGCCCCGACCCTGGATCGCTATGGCCACATGGCCATCCATCCATATCCCAAACAACTAATCTCTCGCATGCAACTGGCGGACGGAATCGACATCACCATCCGCCCGATACGGCCCGAAGATGCAACAATCGAACAGAGTTTTGTCAAAAACCTATCCAGTCAGTCAAAGTATTTTCGCTTTATGCGCAGTCTTAACGAACTGACGCCGGAAATGCTGGTGCGCTTTACTCAGCTGGATTATCACCGCGAGATGGCCCTGATTGCCGTGCTGGACGAGGCGACGGATGAAACCGAGCTGGGCGTGGCCCGGTATGTTACCAATCCCGATGGCAAGAGCTGCGAATTTGCCCTGGTGGTGGCCGATGCCTGGCAAGGCAAGGGTATCGGCACACATTTAATGACGGCGCTGATCGACACGGCCCGACAACGTGGTCTGAAACAGATGGAAGGCGAAGTGCTGGCCAACAATCACGATATGCTGAAACTGATCGAACATCTCGGCTTCAGCGCCAGATCCAGTGACGATGATCCGGGTATTAAAGTCGTATTGAAAAAACTGTAAGCAGCCGGACAGAGAAAATCTGTATCACGGGAGACCAGAAACTCCCGTCGCATCGTCTGGCAAGCGAACGCGGTCTGCTTCAGCGAGCCGGTTCACCGGGCGTCAGTGGCGCAAGTTGTTCATCGTGCAAACCGACCAGTAATAATTCACCCTGTTCATCGACCCGAAAGCGGCCATAGCGAGCCGGTTCATAAATTCCGGCACGCCCTTCCTGGAAATAAAAGGCATTGGTGGCAAATTTCACCCGGCCCTGGCGGACCCGGTAATATAACAGCCGTTCATTTTCCGCCAGCTTCTGGTCCTGGTAGAGCCCGCGATATGTCGCGATATTACGCTCACCCAGCGACACGACGACATAGCCGTCACCGGCCTCGACCGGTTGCCGCCCATGTTCAGACTTCACTTTCGGCAAATCCGCGTAGAGAGATCGCGCCAGTTGAAAACGCAGTGCCATGTAATCGCCCTGCATCAACGAGCGCGGATCGACCGGTGCCAGTTCCAGATACACCACCTGCCCGTGGGCCAGATGCTGTTCCTTGTTGTAGATCGCCCCGTTCACCAGCACCAGGGCCACCACCAGCGTCAACAGGGCCACCTTAACGTTAAGCGACATCGGTTGTTCCTTTGTTGAACAGGTAGCGCGCAGCCAGCCAGCGCAACATCAGCAACGCCAATCCGATAAGCAGCAAATGGCCTGCCTTGGCCAGCAAAGTGATATCCAGCAAATAATAATAAGAAGAGATAAAGAACAGCAACGCGGCGATCCCCAGTCCCAGTAACACCCGGTTGCCCACGGCAAACCCCAGCAACAGGATCACCAGTGCCGTCGCCAACCCCGGCGCTTCCAGTGAGAACAGCGCAATCAACAAAGTCGCAGCCAGAACCAGCAAACTGAAACGATCACCGCTGTCGTATTGATAGCGTTGCAGCAACTGCCACACCACATAGATCATCACCGCCACGGTCAACAGTTCGGCCATCCACGGTTGCAGCCATGACTCGACCTGAAATGGTTGTGCCCGCCAGCCCGTGCCGCCGGCCTGAAACAACACCGAGCCCTTCAACGGAATCAAAGCCAGGGCAAGCCCGTAACCAACCGCGCGTAAACGGGCAAGCTGGCGTGGGTAACGAAACAGGTGCAGCCAGATCCAGGCCATAGCCAGCAGCAATACACTGTCTATCACATAGGGAACGTGCATCTGCATAAAGGCCGTTGACAACGCGCCCGCTGCGAGAAACGTTGAAAACACCCGGTGCACGAAACTCGGCATCCACCAGGTCAGGGCAAGTTCCAGCAGCGCGATCCACAACCAGGTAGAAGCCGACCAGCCGGGAGTGTTAATCCGAAACAGCCCCCAGAACACCAGCACCTGCCCTGCCAGGCTCAATGCCAGAGCCAGATGCTCCACGAACTCGTTAGCGGCATGACGCAGGATTGTATACGCGCCCAGGATCATTACCGCGCCCACGGCCAGCGAGAGAATGGCGTTTTCCACGGCCCAGACAAATGCCGAGCCGACAAAACCCAGCAGGAACAACGCGGCCAGCCAGCCGGAAAAACCGGTCAGTACACGCATATACCAGGGAGAATCCGGATTTGGCTCTTTTGGTAACGGGCCTTCGACCACACCGGCTTCAACCAATTTCGTCCAGAGTCCCTCACGCGACGTCATGACTGCCACTCTCTGTGCAAACGTTTGAGCCAGATCAGCGAACCACTACCGCCGGCCATCACCACAACGGCCAGGAACAAAAACGCGCCCACCGGATCGCCTTCCAGCATGTGTCGGGCCAGGAACGTGGTCACCACCACAATCACGGACAGCGAACCCCCGGTCAGCATGAACAGATCGCGGATCCTGTAGCGATAGACCCCGCCCAGGCTCGCCAGCCAGAGCAGCCAGATCATCCCCGCCACCAAGCCGGAACGATCCGTCAGTGCCCCCTCAACGATACTGATCAGCGCCAGCCAGGTAATGGTGTAACCGCTGGCCAGCGCCACCAGTCGAATCGCCCAGCGCCGGTCCATAAACGACCAGCGAGTGGCGGCCCACTCCCACAACACCAGTGCCAGGGTATTAAGCAGGAACAGTGTCCAGTACATGCCGGTATCCCTGGGCAATAACAAGCCGAAGGCACCGGGGAAGGCAGTGAAATAGAGCATCACACTCAGGTTGACCAGCGCCAGCCAAAGCAGCCACAAGGGGGCGAAGCGGCCCACCAGCACCCAGGGCAGAATCAGTAGCGACCAGTTAAAGAACAGCTGCCAGGGATCCGCGCCGGTCTGGTAGGTCTGCCCGTACAGGGCCAGCAATACGCCCAGACCGATCGTCCCGCCCAGCAACGCCACCTTGGCGGCCATGCGCTCCGTGCCCAGTTTCCAGTAACCGACAATCGCCGCGATCACCAGCACCTCAACCAAAGCAAAACGAAACAGGCGCCCCAGCTCCGACCAGTTATAGGCGACGAAAAACAGCACGGCAAACGCCAGTGCCAGTCCGCCCAGCCATAAGAAGAGATGATCAATGAATTTATGCCAGGCATGCGAGTCAGGATAAACACCGCTAACCGTCAGGGCCTGTTCGAGCTTTTGCGGCAGGATGTAACCCTGTTCTACAAGCTTAATGATAAACCGCTGATTCGAACCCATATTTCCCTATATTTCAATATAATGGAACATTCTTGTGTATCATCTTATCTCACAACAATCGATTTAGTAGCATATTCAGCCTGCATAAACCATATCGTTTATTTGACCTACTTTAGAAATTGTAACCGTCCCCTGAAACTCAAAAGTATTTCGATCAAGCTTGTGTAGATACCCTGCAAGCTTTTTGCTATGACGTTTTCTACGTTTAGCATGAACACTTTGCCCGACCCAAACATGGTTCTCTGTTACTGCAATACCTCTAAGCCAGGACTCATAAGCCCATAATTGCCTGCCTGTGTATGCATCAACCAATCTCGCATCAGCTGACGAGCAAACCAACAACTTATCATCGCACTCAACAAGATCATGGGTATGAAAACACCCCGGAATGGTGATTACATCGACAATATCCATTATATCAGAACAATCCAATGCCACTTCAAGCGACGCCATATGAAGGAGCAATATTTTACTGTTAGGCTCCGCATAATTCAGCCCGATATACAGAATACCGTTAAAAACCTTAACCGCATTAACATGATTAATATCAAATCTTCTTTTTCCAATATCCAAATACCCTTTGACAATTTGTTTTTCTAAATCATAAACAACAATCCTGTTCTTTCCTGTGTCAGTCAAAAACACAAACCCATCATAATACTCGATCTGATGAACGTCGTGCACATCATACACTGAAGCCAAATATTCATATCCACCAGTATCAGGAAAAATTAAGTGTAACTTGCAATCCGAAGTAGGTTTGTTCGACTTCGTGGTTCCCATAACCTCTTTAGAAGCAGCCATTACCTTATTGTTTGCATAATTACATATACCAAAATAACCTTTAGCTCTTCTGCTGAATAATCCCGAAGTATGCTTTCGTTTTAAAACATGTCGAATAGACTCAGTATCAGGATTAACAGAAAATATGCCATTACTGGTAGATACAAACAAAGACATATTGATCACCAATAAAATTATATAAAACTCAGAATAATACCGCTAAAATAAATACACGTAACCATTACTTACGCAACACTGCCACAAAGTTGCCATTAGCCTCGTCAAAAGGAGAAAAATACTCAATGTCATCAAACCCGATACGCTCGGACAAAATCCTCAGACTTTCTTCATTAAACAAATGCAAATGTTCGAGTGGCTTGAGAGATTTCCAGGTACATTGTTGCTGTAAGGCTCGTTCGCCACCGGAATCAGGAGTCTGTATCAAAAAAACTCCGCCGGGTTTCAAAAGCTCATAGATCCCACGCAGATCGCCGGAGACATCTTCAAAATGCTCGATAACATCGATCGCCGTGATAAGGTCAAAAGTCTCCCCTTCGACTTTTTCTTTTGCGTCCTCGAAGCGTTTGGAGAAAATCTGATTTTTGTATTGGGGATAACTGTTGATAAACGGCCGGATCAATTCCCGGACCAGCTCGATACCATAAACATCCCAGCCGTGTTCGTGCGCCATCGCCAGCAAAAAGCCTTTGTTACAGCCGATATCCATGTAGCGACGCTTCTCGCCACCGGCCATCACCTGCTTCTGGCCGAACTCGAAAATCCCCCGGGCGCGGCGCATGGATTTGTCGAACGATTTGGTCCAGGCAAACTTTCGAAAAGGTGCCGTCAGTTTCCGTCGCAACGACTTGAGAGTGTCGCCACTATAGGCTTTGTACAGCTCCTCCGGTTTTAATAACCGGTCAACATAGATCAGGCCGCAATTGTCACAGCGCAGATAATCCTGGCCATCCAGATGGCAATACTGTTGCGCGAATTGATTCGTCTCGCATACGACGCAGGCCCGCCTTTCCATTCCACATCCTCTCTGGTTTACTGTGATTTGCTTGCTTGAAACAGCGACAGGCTGATTTTAAACCAATACGCCCGCCCGTGCATCGCACGATGGCGCTCTGGCAGGGAAAAAAGCAGTCGGGGTTCAGGTGGAACCGCTTTGCTTGTTCCACCCTACAGGGGTGATCGGGTGTTGGGAACTATTATTTAGCGAGGAAAAAGCACAAGAAAACGCCCGGGTTAACCGGACGCAAAATACAACAGTTGGGATAATAGAAGATCAAAAAAACAGAGGCTTAACCTGCCTTGTCGAAGCGATGCATCATGTGCAGCAGTTCCGCCTCGTTGGTGCTGAGGCCACAGACGTCCACCAGTTGTTCGACGCTGGCACCTTTTTCCACCATGCGGATGGCATGTTCGTAGGGCTGGTTGGCGGAGTCGTAGATGTCGACCTGTTCCTGACGTTCGGCCAGACGGCGCTGGCGGCGTTCGACCTCCAGCAGACGTTCGCCGACACTGACCGCGGCAGTGGTCAGGGCGCGCAGATCATTTTTGACCGCAGCCAGGGTTAGTTGCTGTTGTTTATTCTGACGACGCAGTAAATGGATAGCCACTCCCGCCAGCAACAGGAGCACGACACTGCCCAGCAAGAGGATGATATTCAGGTCGAGTTCGCTTAACAGGTTCATCGGTTCCATTCGCCACCTCAGGCATATTCATCAATCTGTGGTCCGTTGTCGGGATCACGCGGGTTATCCGGCGGCTGTTGTGGCGAACGTTTGGGCTGGCGCCGGGGACGTTGCTTGCGCTCCCCGGAAGGGCTGGTCGGCTCGGGTTTGTGCACCGGCCAACCGGGATTCAACGGAATGATATTGCGTATCTCCGTCATGCCCGAACAGGTTACAAGGCTGCAACCTCCTCCCATTCCTCGTCCGTCAACAGCTTGTTAACGTCGACCAGAATCAACAGCTCGCCTTCCTGGCTGGAGACACCCTGAATGTATTTGGCGCTTTCGTCATTGCCGACATTGGGCGCAGTTTCGATCTCCGAGGTCCGCAGGTTGGCCACTTCGGCCACGCTGTCGACCAGGATGCCGACGATCTGGTTTTCTGCTTCAACAATAACGATGCGGGTCGAATCATCCGGCTCCCGGATCGGCAAACCGAACCGTTTGCGGGTGTCGATCACGGTGACGACGTTACCGCGCAGGTTGATGATGCCCAGGACGTAATCCGGGGCACCGGGAACCGGGGCGATCTCGTTCATGCGCAGCACTTCCTGCACCTGCATCACCTTGATGCCATACTTCTCGCCTTCCAGCTTGAAGGTCACCCACTGGATGCTCGGATCGTTGGCGGCTTCTACCACGTCATTCATCGGTTGTCTCTCTCCTTGCCGGTGCCGGTGGCGTCAAAACGCCGACGCCCCGGCCGTGCAGAATATCAGGTTGCATTATCCATGCCATTGCCGCGTCAACAGTCGGCGGAAATGGGCGTGGCGATGGTTGTATTGCTGTTATCGGCCGGTAAGCCGCTGATTTGAGGGTTTAATCGCGGCCTTCGGCCAATTTTGTGGCAAACGCGCCGGTATCCACCAGCGCGCACATATGCTGGATGACCGTCCCCAGCAGCCAGCGCCGGCGGGTGCGATCGCTGCGCCAGCGGACCTCATCCTTGCGCAGGGTAATGACCTCGTCGACCTCGTCACAGGCCAGGCCCCAGCGCCCCTCGTCGATGAGGACCACCCGGCGCACCCGTTTGAGCGGATCGTCCCCGGCCAGCTGCTGCAGTTTTTCGGGGGGGAAGACCAGCCGGGCGGTATCCACGACCGGTACGCTCTTGCCCAGATGGGTCACCAGGCCCAGATAAAAATCGGCATGCCCGGGCATTTCGGTCAGCTGGTCGGGATCGAACTCAAGCACGCCGCCCAGCTCTTCCAGGGGCACCGCCAGGGTGAGGCCGGCGACCCGAAACAGCATGGCCTGGAACAGATCGGCCCAGGGCGGCAAATCTTCGCCGGCGGCCGGTGGGACCTCGGACGGCGCCTCCACCGGTGCAGTGGGCGTCTCGACCACCGGGGCCTCCACCACCGTCGGTGAGGGCACCTCGACCTTGACCTGCGGCGGGGCCGCGGGCGGCGCTTCGCTCACTGGCGGCGCGGGGGCCGGTTCCGGCTCGGGCGTCGATTCAGGTTCGCGCAGCAGGGACTGCAGGAACATATCCAGCGCCACTTTTTCCTCCACCAGCGTCTGCTTGGCGGGCTTATTGCTCATAACCGGTCACCAGTTTCAAATGGGGCTCGTCGGCCCCGGGGTTCAACAGCGAATGCAACAGGGCGGCGTAGGCCTGCGCGCCGCGCGCGGCAGGGCGCATGATCGACAGGGGGATGCCCTGTTTGCTGGCCTCCCGGAACTGGGTGTCGACCGGAATCACCGAGTTCCACACCTCGTTGCCGTATTTTTCCCGCAGCACCTGCAGGCTCTCCCCGGCGGCGCGGGTACGCCGATCGTACATGGTCGGAATGATGGTATGGCTCAGACCACCGCGGCGCGCGCGCAGGATCATCTGCAGGGTGCGCATCATCCGCTCCAGCCCCTTGAGGGCCAGAAATTCGGTCTGGACCGGCAATAGCAGGTGTTCGCAGGCGGCCATGGCATTGACCATCAGGATGCCCAGGGTCGGCGGGCAATCGATCAGGACCGTATCGAATTCGCCTTCCAGCCGGGCCAGGCTGCGGGCCATGACCAGGCCCTTGCCCTCCTGGCTGCCGAGCTGGCGATCCAGCGTGGCCAGCGCGGTGGAGGCCGGCAACAGTCTCAGGCCCTCGAACCGGGTATCCAGCAACAACTGGCGCGGATCCACGTACGACTCGGCGCCCTCGCCCTGGAACAGCAAATAGAGGCTCTCCTCCAGGGTATCGGGATCCTTGCCAAAATAGGCGGTCAGCGAGCCATGGGGATCCATGTCCACCAGCAGCACACGCTCGCCCTGGTTGACCAGATGCCCGGCCAGGGTCACGGCCGTGGTGGTTTTACCCACCCCGCCTTTCTGATTGGCCACCGCCCAGATTTTCAAATGCGCCTCCTCATGAGGTTCAATAATGCAAGAAGCCGGCCAGCTACAGCCCGGATATCCTGTGACGCCAGCCTGTTCCAGAAAACAGAGACTCTCGCAGAGACGCCGAGCTCGCAACGGACTCAATCATAGTGCCCGGAGATTCACCATAACACCAGACCCGGTGTTCTGTGCGGCCTGGCGAGAAGATGTAAACGCCTGCCACACGCAGTAAACCGGCAAACAATCGTCTAGCTTTGATCGTTATCTATCTGGCGCTCGATTTCCAGCATCCGGCGGGCATTTTTGTCGGCCAGAATCACCACTGTGACCCGGCGATTGCGCTGGCGGCCTTCGACGGCGTCATTATCGGCGATCGGCCGGTGTTCGCCATAGCCGATGGCGGACAGACGCTGCGGCTCCACTCCGCTCTGTGTGAACAGATGGACCACGCTCGCCGCGCGCGCCGCGGACAGTTCCCAGTTGGACGGGTAGGCCAGGGTATTGATGGGCTGGTTATCGGTATGCCCTTCCACATCGATATGATTGGGCACATCCCGCAATACCTCGGCCAGTTCCTCCAGCACCGGGTAAGCCTGCTGTGTGAGTTGCGCCGCACCGCTGGGGAACAGCACCCGGGTATCCATTTCCACTTCCACCCACAGCTTGTCCTGATTGATGTTAATAATGCCCTGATCGATCAGCGGCTGCATGGCGTCGCGGACCTGTTCGGCGATCTGTGCCATTTGCCGGGATCGATCCACCGTCGTCTCAGGCGCCTTTAACTGGACGATGTCCGTGCGCGGCTGTTCGATCAACGGTTCGACCGGAACAAACGCCCTGGCCTCCTCGCCGATCTGAATCGGATCACGGGACTTGGGCGGCGTTTTGAAGGCATCGATCATGGTGTCGGATAACACCCGGTATTTACTCTCGTTGATCGAGGACATGGAATACATGACCACGAAAAACGCAAACAGTAACGTGATGAAATCCGCGTAGGAGACCATCCAGCGGTCGACGTTCTCCTCTTCCGGTGCCTGTCGACGTTGACGGCGACGCATGGTTACGGCCCCTGGCGCAGATAACCCAGCAGCTTGGTTTCAATGTTGCGCGGGTTCTCGCCTTCGGCGATGGAGATCATGCCCTCGACGAACATGTCCCGGTACTGGGATTGTAGCTGCACCAATGATTTGAGCTTGTTGGCAATGGGCAAAAAGATCAGGTTGGCGGCCCCAACCCCATAGATGGTTGCCACAAACGCCACCGCAATACCGCTCCCCAGCATGCCGGGATCGGACAGGTTACCCATCACCTGGATCAGTCCCATGACCGCGCCGAGGATACCGATGGTCGGGCTGTAACCGCCCATGCTTTCAAAGACTTTGGCCGCCTGGATATCGAACTGTTCCTTGACCGAGATATCCACGTCCAGAATATTGCGAATGCTGTCCGGCTCGCTGCCGTCGATCAAAAGCTGCAGCCCCTTGCGCGCAAACGGATCGGGTTCTTTTTCCTCGACATCTTCCAGCCCCAGCAAGCCTTCCTTGCGCGCGATGTTGCTCCAGCGGATGATGCGCTGAATGCCCTCTTCAAAGTCGTAGCGGGGGGAATAAAAGGTCCAGAACAGCATGCGCATGGCGCGTAAAAACACACCGAGACGGGATTGCAACATGACCGCCCCGACTGTACCGCCAATCACAATCAGCAACGCCGGTCCGTTGAGCAACGAACTGATATGCCCGCCTTCCAGATGCTGGCCAACCAGGATCGCGGCAAGCCCGAGTATCAGACCGAACAGGCTCAGCAGATCCATGAGCTACATCACCCGCTTGACGATACTCGGCCCGATGTCGGTCAGATTGAGTATCTGTTCGGTGAGACCGGCCTCGGCCACAGCGGCCGGCATGCCATAAACCACGCTGCTGGCCTCGTCCTGGGCCCAGATCGTGGAGCCTTTCTGTTTCAGGGTCCGTGCCCCCTCGCGACCGTCCGCCCCCATCCCGGTCATAACTACCGCCAGAGTTTCCCCCGGATAGACGCTGCTAATGGAATCGAACGTGATATCGACGCTGGGTTTATAGGTCTGCGACTCATCGGCATCGATAATTTTCAGACCCGGCTGACTACCGCGACTCTGCAGCAACATCTGTTTACCGCCGGGGGCAAGATAGGCCCAGCCCGGTTTCAGGACATCGCCATCCTCGGCTTCCTTGACGTTGATCTTGCACAGCTGATCGAGCCGCCTGGCGAACGCTGGCGTAAAGGTGGCCGGCATATGCTGCACCAGCACAATCGGCAAGGGGAAATCCGCGGGCAGATTGGTCAGCACCTGTTGCAGCGCCACCGGTCCGCCGGTCGAGGTGCCGATCGCCAGTAATTTCAGTGTGCCGCTCTTGCTGATACGTGGCGCGGGCGCCGGCACCGGCGCGGCACTGCTGGTGCTAATGGGTTTGCTGGCCGGCGCGCTGGTTGGCGGCGTGGCCATACGCTTGCGCCCCAGCGCCCGGACCCGCTGGCATAACAGGTTCTTGGCTTCGTCCCGATCGCGAGCGATGTCCTCGAAGCGCTTGGGCAGAAAATCGAGCGCACCGGCCTCCAGGGCATCCAGCGTGGCCTTGGCGCCATCGGTCGTCAGGGAGGAAAACATGATCACCGGGGTCGGCGTACGCTGCATGATCTTGCGCGTGGCCGTGATGCCGTCCATCACCGGCATTTCGATATCCATTGTAATGACATCGGGTTTGAGTTCGGCGGTCATGCGGACGGCTTCTTCACCGTTTTCCGCCTGCCCGACTACTTCCAGCCAGGAATCGGCATTGAGAATTTCAGCGACCCGACGACGAAAGAACCCCGAGTCATCCACCACCAGCACCCGTGTTGCCATTAACGTTCCTCCGTCATACTGCGTTGTTTGTCATGCTTCCGTTTGGCAAGACACGGGCGACGGGTCTTGCCTGAGATGGATTAATCCATTGCGTCAGGTATACATTTTCATCAGGCCCGGCACATCGAGAATGATGGCAATGCCGCCATCGCCGGTGATAGTGGCTCCGGCCAGTCCCGGAATCCCCTGCAACAGGGCACCGAGGGGTTTGATAACCACTTCTTCCTGACCGATCAGTTCGTCCACCACAAAGCCGATCTTCTGGTTACCCATATGCACGATCACCACGTGACCTTCGTTGGGCAGCGGCGTGTTGGCTTCACCCTTGACTAACCAGCGTTTGAGATAAAACAGGGGCAGGGTCTTTTCGCGCACGATGATCACCTGTTGACCATCCATGATGTTGGTCTTGGTCAGATCCAGATGGAAGATTTCACTGACATTGACCAGCGGCAGGGCAAACAGCTGATCCTTGAGCCGGACCATCAGGGTCGACATAATCGCCAGGGTCAGTGGCACCTTGATACTCAGGCGCGTGCCCTTGCCGGGTGCCGAATCGATCTCGATACTGCCATTAAGCTGGGTGATTTTGGTCTTGACCACGTCCATGCCGACACCGCGACCGGAAATGTCGGAAATCTGATCCTTGGTGGAAAAACCCGGCGCAAAAATCAGATTGAAACATTCGTTATCGTCCAGACGCGCGGCTGCATCGGCATCCATGACACCTTTTTCCACGGCCTTGTCGCGCAACTTATTCGGATCCATACCACCGCCGTCATCTTCAATCACCAGCAGGATATGATCCCCTTCCTGGGAAGCCGTCAGGGCGACAGTCCCTTCCCGGGGCTTACCCGCCGCTTCGCGGACATCCGGCATCTCAATACCGTGATCCACCGAGTTGCGCACCAGGTGCACCAGCGGATCGGCCAGTGCCTCAACCAGGTTTTTATCCAGATCGGTTTCTTCACCGATCATTTCCAGATGGATTTCCTTCTCCAGGCTGCGGGCCATATCCCGCACCACGCGCGGAAAACGTCCGAAGACTTTTTTGATCGGCTGCATGCGGGTCTTCATGACCGACAGTTGCAGATCGGAAGTCACCAGGTCCAGATTGGCGACCGCCTTGGACAGTTCCTCGTCACCGGCATGTTCGCCCAGACGGGAGATCCGGTTGCGCACCAGTACCAGCTCACCGACCATATTCATGATCTCGTCCAGACGGGCGGTATCCACCCGCACGGAAGTCTCACCGGCCGGGCGCTCCTTGTTGCCGGCCGCGGCTTTGGCCACCATGGCGGCAGCCGACTGCGGTTCTTCGGGTTCCGGCGCCGCCGAGGTTGCGGCAGAGGTGTTCCCGCCGCCGCCAGCGCCACCGGCGGCGGGCGGCGCAGCAGCGCTGTGTCCGGCATCCGCCGCGCCCCCTTTGAACTGCCCCTTGCCATGCAAGTCGTCCAGCAGCGCTTCGAATTCATCCTGGCTGATCGGCTCTTGCGGTTCGTTGCCGCCCGCCGCTGCGGCCGGTTTGTCCGCGGCACTGTCGGCCGCCGGCGCCCCCTTGAACTGTCCCTTGCCGTGCAAGTCGTCCAGCAGCGCTTCGAATTCGTCGTCGTTGATCTCGTCGCCGTCGGATTTATCGGTCGCCGCCGGCTTGTCGCTCGAGCCACCCCCGGGCTTGTCCAGGGCATCGAGCAGCGCCTCGAATTCCTCGTCGGTGATATCCTCATCGCCGGCGGCCGCCACCGCTTCGGGTTTCGGTTCAGCGCCCGGCGCGGCCGCCGGGGCCGGAGCGTCGCCCGGGGTGGTGTAATGTTCCAGGGCCCGCAACAGGGCCGGATCGGCGGCATCCAGCTCGTCGCCGGATTGCAGCCTTGCGAATTGATCGTTGAGCACATCCAGTACCGGCAACACGGTATCCATCAGATCCTGGGTCACGTGGCGCTCGCCGTTACGCAGCAGGTTGAAGATATCCTCGGTGCGATGACACAGCGCCACCATCGGATCGATATTCAAAAAGCCGGCGCCGCCCTTGATGGTATGAAAACCGCGAAACACGGCATTGAGCAGGTCCTTGTCGTCGGGGGCCTGCTCCAGGCTGATCAGCTGGCTGTTGAGTTGCTCCAGGATCTCGCCCGCCTCAACCAGAAAATCTTGTAACAGTTCATCATCCATTCTTCGTTCAGCCTGTACGCTTGATTAAAACCCGAGACTGGAGAGCAGGTCATCGACTTCGTCCTGACCGGAGACAGTGTCGCCGGTATCGTCGACTCCCGGCACCACCGGCCCGGCCAGTTTTTCGCTAGCCTGTTTTTGCGGTTGCTCTTCGTGTTCCGGCAACCCGGCCAGCTTGATCAGTTCAACCAGGTTGTCTTCGACCTCTTCCACCAGCTTGATCACTTTCTTGATGATCTGTCCGGTCAGATCCTGAAAGTCCTGAGCCATCAGTACATTGTTCAGGTTACTTTTCAGTACGCCGGTTTTCTCCCCCTGGCTGCCCAGGTAATCACCCAACTGTTTGCTCAGGGTACGAAATTCGTCGGCACTCAGTTCGCGATTGGTAAATCTCTGCCACTGTTCATGTAACTCAGCGGCCCGATTTTCGATTTCTTCACACAGGGGAAAGGATTCTTCCACCGCCTCCAGGGTACGGTTGGCGGCTTCATCGGTTTTCTGGATCACATAGTTGAGTCGCTCGCGTGCGTCGGGGATATCGTGCTCGGCGATATCGGCGATGCGATCGTCCATGCCGAAAGCGCTGATGGCATCGTGCAACTCGCGGGTGAGCTTGCCCATTTCCTGATACAGCGCGGATTCACGAATCGAGGTCAGGTCATCGACCACCTCGCGGGCCCCCTCTTCGTCCTTGTTTTCCATACAGGCCAGCAGATCGCGGACCCGGGCAATATTATCGTCGTTGATGAGATTATTATCCGACATTGAACCGCCTTGAATACTATTCAGCCTTCGATGCGCTCGAAGATCTTGTCGAGTTTTTCCTTGAGTGTCTGGGCGGTAAACGGTTTCACGATATAACCATTAACCCCGGCCTGGGCAGCCTCGACAATCTGTTCACGTTTCTGTTCGGCGGTCACCATCAATACCGGGATTTGCGCCAGGTTCTCGTCTTCACGAACCTTCCTGAGCAGTTCAATACCTTGCATACCGGGCATGTTCCAGTCGGTAATCAACAGATCGTAATGATTCGATTGCAGCATCGGCAGTGCCGTGGTGCCGTCATCGGCTTCCTCGGTATTGGTAAAACCCAGATCCCGTAACAGGTTCTTGATGATTCGTCGCATGGTGGAAAAATCATCCACAACGAGGATCTTCATATTTTTGTCCACGCTATCCCTCCAGCATTAATGCAACACCATGCTGCCATCCCCCGGGCCGGACGCTTACCGGCAAACAGGAATATGGAGCGGCAAATTCATCGAAGTTATCGGCCGGGTTCGACCAAAACTTAAGGGAGTAGGGCTAAAATCGGGCGATAGAAAAATCGGCATGGGGTTCCGGATAACACCGAGGACACCGAATCCATCGAACACACCGAAAAATACACCGCAAGTCGCAGCAGTGCCTTCCAGCAGTATCGCACTCAAAGGCTTCGATGATTTCAGTGAAATCGGTGTCTTCAGTGGCTTTATTCGAATACCTGAACGGGAAAAATCCGTGCAGAACACGGTTAACAGTCGGCAAGCAGCGGTCAAAGACTGACCACAATAGTGAGAATCACGCTTCTTTGAAGCGGTTCTCCATGCGTGCCTGCAGGCGAATGACCGCCTGGCTGTGGATCTGGCTGACGCGCGATTCGCTGACACCCATCACGGCACCAATCTCGCGCAGATTGAGTTCCTCATCGTAATAGAGCGCCATCACCAGCCGCTCGCGCTCGGGCAGGCTGGCGATCGCCTCGGCCACCACCCGCTGCATGTCCTCGTTCTGCAGGCCGTCGATAATACCCGGGGCGTTGTCCGACATGTTGTCGAGCATCGAGTCCTCGCCCGTGCCCATATCCTCGAAACTGAGGACCTTGTGATAGCTGTTGTCCTGCAGGATCTTGTAATAATCCTCCAGTGACATATCCAGGGATTCGGCGATTTCCACGTCACGGGCATCGCGTCCCTGATCGTTTTCGATCTCACGCACTGCCTCGGCCACCATGCGGGCCTTGCGGTGCACCGAGCGCGGGGCCCAGTCGTTCTTGCGGATTTCATCCAGCATGGAGCCGCGAATGCGGATGCCGGCATAGGTTTCGAAGCTGGCGCCCTGGGTTTCGTCGTAATTGCGCGAGGCCTCGAGCAGGCCGATCATCCCCGCCTGGATCAGATCCTCGAGCTGGACGCTGGCCGGCAGCTTGTTGATCAGGTGACAGGCAATACGCTTGACCAGCGGCGCATGCTGCTCGACCAGATCGTCGTGCAGCCGCGGCTGGTTGGCGGCATAGATGGCCACACCACTCACGTCAGCGCCTCCGCCTCTTGCTCATGTCCCATTATCAGTCGTTCCACAAAAAACTCCAGATGGCCCCCCGCCGTCTCGGGTAACGGCCACTTGTCGACTTTTTCCGCCAGAGTGCCATAAGCCTGACTCGCCTTGCTGCGCGGATAGGCCTCGATCACCGAGCGCTGCTTGCGGATGGCCTTGACCACGGACTCGTCATCAGGGACATAACCAACATAATCCAGCGCAATATCCAAAAATCGATCCGTCACCTTGGCAATCTTGTCGTACACTTCCCGCCCGTGCTGGGCACTGCGCACCATATTACAGAGTATACGGAATCGGAACAGCCCGTATTCCCGATTCAGCAGCTTGATCAGCGCATACGCATCGGTGATCGAGGCCGGCTCGTCGCACACTACCACCATCACTTCCTGCGCCGCCCGGGAAAAACTGACCACGCTGTCCGTAATGCCAGCGGCAGTATCCACTAATAATACATCAATATTGTGGTTCAACTCACTAAAAGCCCGGATTAATCCTGCGTGTTGATTGGTGTTCAGTTCCGCCATCTCCTGCACCCCCGAGGAGGCGGGAATCACGCTCAGGCGCCCCGGGCCCTGCACCAGGATCTCGTCCAGCTCACGCTCACCGCGCAGGACGTGCGACAGGTTGTAACGCGGATGCAGACCCAGCAGCACATCGATATTGCCCAGGCCGAGATCGGCGTCGAGAATGGTGACGTCCTTTTCCAGCGCCGACAGGGCCATCGCCAGGTTGAGAGACACATTGGTTTTGCCCACGCCACCCTTGCCACTGGTGACGGTGATAACGCGGACCGGATTGGGTTGAGTCATGCGCTGTAATCCTGCTGCCTGATGATTCATGGGCGACTCAACCGTTGGCCCCGGCGACCATGCCGCCCAGAACCAGGGAGATGTCATCGTCTTTCACCCCGGCCGCGACCTGCTGCATGATCACCACGCTGCGGCTGACCAGGGTGTGCGGTCGGGCGGGATGGAAATCCTCGGGCACCCGCTGCCCGTCGCTGAGGTACACCGGCGGCAGCTTCTGCTCTATAGCCACCGACAGCGCCCCGCCCAGACTCGTGGTCTCGTCCAGTTTGGTCAGGATCAGACCGCTGAGCGGCACCTGACCGAAGGCATTGACCACATCGTTCATGACCCCGCGCTGGCTGTTGGTGGCCAGGGTCAGGTAGGTCTGGACCACCCGCCCGCCGGTGTTGAGCGCGGCCAAATGCGCGTACAGGGCCATGTCGCGCTGGCCCATGCCGGCGGTATCGATCAGCACCAGCCCCTTGTCGCGATATTCGGCCAGCGCCTCATCCAGCGCCTGGCTGTCGGCGGCCACGCGCATCGGCACGCCCATGATCCGGGCATAGCTGCGCAGCTGTTCATGGGCCGCCACGCGGTAATTGTCGGTGGTGATCAGTGCCACTTTTTGCGGTCCGTGACGCAGCGTATAGCGGGCCGCCAGCTTGGCGATGGAGGTGGTCTTGCCGACGCCGGTGGGGCCAACCAGGGCCACGACCCCGCCGCGATCCACAATGTCATTATCGGTCGTGGGCAACTGATGGGCCACCACGCCCAGAGCCTTGCGCCAGTTGAAATCAAAATCCTGTTGCTCGTCACACTGGGCCACGACCTGGCGCGCCAGGTTCGGACTCAACCCCAGTGCCAGCAGACGTTGCAACAGACGGGCCCGCAGCGGGTGATAGCGGGTTTCCTGCCCCCAGGCCAGACCGGAGAGCTGATTGACCAGCATACCGCGCAAGGAGCGCAGCTCGTTTTGCATTTCCATGATCATCGGCTGCTGCGACCAGAGATGGCCGGGCTCTTGCGCACGGCCACGGCCGGCCGGGACACCGGCGCTCGGTGCGGCCGGGGTATAATCGCTGTCGGGAATATTGCGACTGAAGCGGATGTCATCCATCGCCGCCTGACGGGACTGGCGCGGTGGTGGCGTGTCCGCCTCGGGGGCGGCGCTGGTGGCCTCTGCCTGCCTGGCGCCGGTGCCGGTGCCAGTGCCGGTGGCCGGGCCATCCAGCAATGATTCGTCATAATCGATGGCCGCGACGATCTCCACGCCGCCGGGGATTTTGTGGTTGGAGAGAATCACCGCATCGGCGCCGAGCGTATCCCGCACCTGGCGGATGGCCGTGCGCATGTCAGTACCCTGGAAGCGCTTGATTTTCATAACAAAAGCCCCTGTCTGGCTGGTTTGCGTTGCGCGCCCGGCTTACTGGCCGACCGTGGCAACGATACGAATCTGTTTGTCGCTCGGTATTTCGTTATACGAGAGCACCTGCAGCGACGGAATGCTGTGACGGACAAACCGGGCCAGCATGGTCCGGATGGTCGCCGAGACCAGCAGCACGGCCGGTTCGCCGGCGATCTCCTGCTTCTGGGCGGTTTCGCTCAGCGCCTGATGCAACCGCTCGGCCAGACCCGGCTCCACGCCGGCCGTCGAACCTTCGGCACTCTGAATAGACTGTTGCAATATCTGTTCCAGTTTGGGATCCAGGGTGATCACCGGCAGCTCCGCCTGCATCCCGTTGATTTGCTGGACAATCATGCGTCCCAGCGCCTCGCGCACGGCCGCCGTCAGGACGTCGGGATCCTGCGTGCGGCCACCGTGTTCCGCCAGAGTTTCGGCGATCGTGCGAATATCCCGCAGCGGGATGCCCTCGTTGAGCAGGTTCTGCAGCACCTTGACCACCACCCCGAGCGAGAGTGTATCGGGCACCAGGTTCTCGACCAGTTTCGGGGTACTGGCCGCCAGCTTGTCGAGCAGATGCTGGACCTCCTCGTGCCCCAGCAACTGACCGGCATGGGTCTGCAGCAGCTGACTCAGGTGAGTGGCGATCACCGTGTTGGCATCGACCACGGTGTAACCCATGGTCTGGGCCTGGTCCCGCTGGGCGGGATCGATCCACAGCGCATCCAGGCCAAAGGCCGGATCGGTGGTGTCGATCCCCTCGATAGTACCGAACACCTGGCCGGGATTGATGGCCATCTCCTTCTCCGGGTAGACATCCGCCTCGCCGACGGTCACGCCCATCAGGGTGATGCGATAGGTGGTGGGGGTCAGCTCCAGGTTATCGCGAATATGCACTGGCGGAATCAAAAAGCCCAGATCCTGGGTGAGCTTCTTGCGCACCCCCTTGATCCGCTGCATCAGCTGTCCGCCCTGATCCTTGTCCACCAGCGGGATCAGGCGATAGCCCACTTCCAGGCCGATGGGATCGACCGGGGTGACATCCTCCCAGGTCAACTCCTTGACCTCGGGCTGGGCGGCGCTGGGACCGGGGGCGGCCGATTCGGCTTCTTCGGCCTGTTCCCGATGACGACGCTGCATCCACCAGGCCAGGCCGCCACTGATCAGCGCCAGCGTCAAAAAGGCGACGTTCGGCATCCCGGGAATCACGCCCATCAGGCCGAGAATCGCCGCAGTCACCGCCAGCGAACGGGGGTTGTCAAACAACTGGTGAATCACCTGCTGGCCCATATTCTGGGACGCCGACACCCGGGTGATAATGATACCGGCGGCAGAGGACAATAACAGCGCCGGAATCTGTGCGACCAGGCCATCCCCGATGGTCAGCAGGGTGTAATAGCGCGCCGCCTCGGAGAAGGACAGACCATGCTGGGCCGTGCCAATGATCAGGCCGCCGACGATACTGATGATCAGGATCAAAATCCCGGCGACCGCATCACCGCGCACGAACTTGCTGGCACCGTCCATGGACCCGTAAAACTCGGCCTCGTCGCTGATCTCCTGGCGCCGGGCCCGGGCCGTATCCTGATCGATCAACCCGGCATTGAGATCGGCATCGATGGCCATCTGTTTGCCCGGCATCGCATCCAGGGTAAAGCGGGCGCTGACTTCCGAGATACGGGTGGCGCCCTTGGTGATGACCACGAAGTTGATAATCACCAGAATCGCGAAGACCACGATCCCCACCGCGTAATTACCGCCGACCACGAATTCACCAAAGGCCTTGATCACCTGCCCCGCCGCGTCGGTCCCGGTATGTCCCTCGAGCAGCACCACGCGGGTGGACGCCACATTCAACGCCAGACGCAACAATGTGGTCACCAGCAACACCGTGGGAAACAGAGCAAAGTCGAGAGGCCGCAGGGTATAGACCGTCACCAGCATGACCACCAGCGCCAGCGAAATATTGAAGCTGAACAGCGCATCGAGCATGAGCGGCGCCAGCGGCACCACAATCATGGCCATCATCAGGATCAGCAGGATCGGCGCACCCAGACCCTGCCGGCTGAACTGACGTAATGAACTGACTACCGCACTGCTGGACTCGGCCATGACAATTACCTGTCTTGAATTAATCGAACTTGAAGTCGTCGGGAATCGGCAAATCGTTCATCTTGTGTTCCCGGGTGGTATAGCCCTTGCGATCACGCCGCAGCTGGAAGACATACGCCAGCACCTGTGCGACCGCCAGATAAAGCCCCGAGGGAATTTCCTGTTCCAGCTCGGTGGTATGGAACAGCGCACGCGCCAGCGGCGGTGCCTGAACCAGAATGACATTGTTCTCGCGCGCCACGGTGCGGATCTGCATGGCAATCAGATCCGCTCCCTTGGCGACCAGGACCGGTGCGCCCATGTTTTTGGGATCGTATTTCAGCGCGACCGAGAAATGGCTCGGGTTGGTGACCACCACATCGGCCTCGGGCACCGCCGCCATCATCCGGTGCTGGGCCATCTCCCGTTGCATGCGCCGTGCACGACCGCGCACATCGGGGTTCCCCTCGGTGTCCTTGTTCTCATCCTTGACCTCCTGGAAGGTCATCTTCAACTGACGATGGTGATCCCATATCTGAAACGGCACATCCACCGCCGCGATCAGAATCAGTGCCGAGCCGATGATCAAAAACGCCCCGATCAACAGATAGCCGGCGTGCGGAATCGCCTGCATCACCGGCTCGCCGCCCAGGCCCAGATAGGTATCGGCCTGGACATACAAAAAGGCGATAGCCACCGAGGCGATGAGAATAAACTTGACCAGTGCCTTGACCAGCTCCATCAACCCGCGCCAGGCGAAGATCCGTTTGAGGCCCTTGATGGGATCGATCTTCTCCCACTTGAAGGCGATCGATTCGGGACTGAGAACCACACTGCCCATCAAAATCGGCCCGGCCACGGCGGCAATCACCACGATGATAAAAAACGGTGCCAGAATCCACAGCGCTTCGAGCATCGCGCTTTCAAACTGACGCGGCATGGCCATGGGATCGAATATCACCTGGCGACTGATATCCAGATGCCGACCGATCAGCTCCAGCATGTCGTCGATTGCGCCGGGCCCAAGTAATAATACCGCCATGCCGGAGATCAACATCACCAGCATGGTATTGAGTTCACGAGAGGAAGCGACCTGGCCTTTCTCCCGCGCCTGCTGTTTGCGGTGCGGGGTCGCCTCCTGGGTACGTTCCTGACCGGTATCTTCCGCCATTTTCAGGCGCCTCCGCTCAGCAGTTGCCGGATCAATTGATAGGTGTCGTTAAACATACCTGTGCTGTGCGGGATCACACTGGGCAGCGTCAACAGAACCAGCGCAAAACCAATCAACATGGTCAGCGGAAAACCGATGGCGAAAATATTCAGCTGCGGCGCCGAGCGTGTCATGATGCCGAAAGCAAAGTTAACCACCAGCAGCGAGGCCACCGCCGGGATCGCCATACCCAGGCCCCCGGCGAAAATCAGGCTGCCCCAGCTCACCACCTGCCAGAAGCTGTCCGCCGTCACCCCCTGCGGACCGATAGGCATGGTCTGAAAGCTGTCGACCATCACCTGGATCATTACCAGATGCCCATTGAGCGCCAGAAACACCATTAACACCATCAGCATGTAAAACTGGCTGAGTACCGGGGCCTGGGCGCCGTTTTGCGGATCCACCATCAGGGAAAATCCCAGCCCCATCTGCATGGCAACGATCTGACCGCCGGTCACCACGGCGCTGAACACCAGCTGCAGGGTAACCCCCATGACCATACCAATGAGTATCTGCTGACCGATAATGAACAGCGTCATCGGACTGAGCAGTTCCACCGGCGGTTGCGGCGGCAGCAGGGGCACGACCAGCGCCGTCACCGCCAGAGCGACCAACAGTCGTACCCGGGTCGGAACATACCGGGCACCGAACACCGGTGCGGACATCACCATCGCGCCAATACGAAACAGCGGCCACAGGAAGGCGCCGATCAGACTGGTAAGTTCGCTGCCGGTGAAAACCATATAACTAACCTATTAAATAAGGTATGTCATGAACCAGGCGGTTGGTGTAATCGATCAACAATCGCAATAACCAGGGACCGGCCAGCATGAGTGTCAGCACGGTGGCAATCAGCTTTGGAATAAAGCTCAGGGTCATTTCGTTGATCTGGGTAGCGGCCTGAAACATGCTGACCAGCAAACCAACCAGTAGCGCCGGAATCAGGATCACTACGATCATAATCAACACCACTTCAAGGGCGTGCTGAAATATGCTGAGAACGCTGTCCGGTGTCATCATTACGCTCCGCTACACATAGAAACTCGAGGCAAGGGTTCCCATGATCAGGTTCCAGCCATCGACCAGCACAAAAAGCATGATCTTGAACGGCAGGGAAACAATCATGGGCGAGAGCATCATCATCCCCATGGACATCAGGACACTGGCCACCACCAGATCGATAATCAGAAAGGGAATAAACAACAAAAAGCCGATCTGAAACGCCGTTTTTAATTCGCTGGTCACAAAAGCCGGCACCAGCACGGTAAACGGCACATCCGCCTCGGACTCATAGCCGTCATCACCGGCGATGCTGGCGAACATGTTGACATCCGCCGCGCGGGTCTGGCTCATCATGAAGTCGCGCAAGGGCTCAGCCGCCTTGACGGCGGCATCCTGCATACCGAGTGATTCATTCATGTAGGGCTGAATGGCGTCGTTGTTAATCTGGTTGAACACCGGCGCCATGATGAAAAAGGTCAAAAACAGGGCCAGACCAAGCAGCGTCTGGGTGGTCGGTGTCTGCATCAGTCCCAGGGCCTGGCGCAGGATTGCCAGCACGATGATGATCCGGGTAAAGGAAGTCATCATCATTAACGCCGCCGGCAACAGCGTCAGCACGGTCATCAAGGCGACGATCTGCAGGCTCAGGCTGTAGGTCTGTTCACCCTCCTCGCCGGTGGTCATCGTCAGGGCATCGATGCCGGTCTGCGCCATGGCATTGTCAAGCGGCAGCAGCAGCGCGACTACCGAAAAAAACAACATGGACAGAGACAGGCGTTTCATTAGCGTGACTTCTGTTGTTTCAACAGTTGGTTGAGTTTTTCCGCAAACCCGGATGACATCGGTTGCGGTGATGCATCACTGACCGGCTTATCCAGTACATGCAGGGTGCGAACCTGTCCCGGCGCCACCCCCACTAGCAACTGGATCTCACCCACCTGCACCAGCACGATTTTTTCACGCTGACCGAGCGACAACCCGCCGAGGAGTTTAAGGTTGCCGCTGGCAACACTGTTGAAGGTCCCCAGTCGGCGGATGAACCAGCCCATGCCAAAGATCAGGGCGATGATGAATAACAGACCAAGCACCATCTGCACATAGCTGCCACTGCCAATGGGCTCGCTGGTCAGGGGACCGGATTTGACTGTTTCGGCTGCCAGCAGCGCGCAGGGACCCAGCAGGCCTGCTGAAAACAGACCCATTCTGTAGAAAAAGCGCTTCATTTGAGTTTTTTGACCCGTTCCGCGGGACTGATGATATCGGTCAGACGAATACCGAATTTCTCGTTCACGACTACGACTTCACCATGGGCGATCAAAGTGCCGTTAACCAGAACATCCAGCGGCTCGCCCGCCAGACGATCCAGTTCGATCACCGACCCCTGGTTCAGTTGCAGCAGATTACGGATGTTAATCTGTGAACGACCGATCTCCAGTGACAGGCTAACCGGTACATCCAGGATTACATCCAGGTTAATGTCTTCGTTACTACGACTGCCCGACTCCTGGATATTCTCAAAACCGGCATGCTGAACCTCTTCGGTCTGCTTGGCCGCTGCTTCATCGCCGGATTCCGCCGCCTCTTCCATCGCCGCCGCCCATTCATCCATGACTTCTGGTTCATCGTTTGTATCGCTCATGATTACCTCACTTTGATTCCGTCAGCGCCGTATTCAGCAACGGGTTTTCCTTGGTCCGTTCCACCTGTTCGACGATCTTGATCGCCATATTGTTGTCATGCACCCCGTACTTGCCGCGGAACACCGGTATATCCTCGGCACGCACGGTCACCAGTTCGGGCATTTCGATCGGGATGACATCCCCTGCCTTGAGCTTCACAACCTCCGCCAGGCTCATCCTGGCCTCGGTCAATGTGGCAGACAGATTCACCTCGGCCGACTTGATATCCTCGCGCAACGCATGCGCCCAGCGTTCATCCCGCTCGGAAACATCGCTTTGTACACCGGCATCGAGTAATTCACGGATCGGTTCGAGCATGGAATACGGCATGGTGATCTGAAAATCGCCGCCACCGCCATCCAACTCGATATGAAAACGGGAAACCACCACGACTTCCGACGGGCTGACGATATTGGCAAACTGCGGGTTAACTTCCATGTTCATAAATTCGAAGTTGATCGGCAGCACCGGCTTCCAGGCCTCGACCAGGTCGTTAAAGGCATCTTCCAGCACCGTGCTGATAACGCGCTGTTCGGTGGCGGAAAAATCGCGCCCCTCGACCTTGGTATGCCGACCAACCCCCCCGTAGTAGTTATCGACAATAATAAAAACCAGTTTGGGATCGAAAACGACCAGCGCCGTCCCGCGCAACGGACGCACCCGGGTCAGATTCAGGCTGGTGGGAACAAACATGCTGTGCACATATTCGGAGAATTTCATCATCTCCACACCACCGACCGAAATTTCAGCAGTACGGCGCAGCATATTAAACAGACTGATACGAAACTTGCGGGCGAAACGCTCGTTGATCATCTCCAGCGTCGGCATCCGACCGCGAACGATGCGATCATGGCTGGCAAAGTCAAATCCGCGAGGCACCCCGTCGTGGGCGGAAAAATCGTCCTCGGTATCCACATCGCCACTGTCAACGCCATGTAACAGGGCATCGATTTCGTCTTGTGATAAGAGATCGTTGACTGACATCCCTGGACCCTATTGCATAATCAGGCTGGTAAAATAGACCTGCTCGATACCGGCGTCATCTTCGCCGCTCTGCAGTATCTGGTTAATGGTTTTCAAGGTCTCCTCGCGCAGGCGCAGTTTGCCTTCACGAGAGCTGAGTTCCTCGAATGTCTGTTCACTGAACAGAATCAGCAGCTCGCTGCGAATGACCGGCATGTGCGTCTTGGCCTGTTCGAAAACCTCGGCATCGCGGGCCATCAACTGGATTTCCAGTTGCAGATAGCGCGCCTTGCCGGGATCCTCGAAATTGACCACAAATTCCGGTTCGAGCTTGAAATAGTGCGCCGGTTTCGGTTGCGCTTCGACCACCTCCGCGCTCTCGCCCTCTTCGTCCCCCGCAGCGGCAGTGTCGTCGTCGCCGCTCAGCAGGTACCAGGCCGCGCCCGCGCCGGCGACCGCAAGCACGAGCACGATCAGTACCACCAGCAAAATGGTATTGAGCTTGTTGCCGCTTTTTACATCGAGATCCAGATCTTGTTCGTTGTCTGCCATGAGCTTCCCCTGGGGTTTGGAACCGCCGTGCACCTCTGTGGGTGCAAAACATATGCCAGCGGTTGCGATGAATAATTTATTATTTAAATACAATGACTTGAAAAGTATGGCACGCAGCCCGCCAATCTCTTGACGCACTGCGGCGACGTGGCGCAGTCAGAAACCTGACTGGCGCGCAGGCCGCACGGGAACTGTTACCCGGGCCGCTTTTCTAACCTTAACAAGTTGTCGGGAAATTATCCCCGCCGGGAGGCGGGATTCAATCGGCGGGGAAAGGCTTGAGCAAGTGCTCGCGGTAGTAGCGCAATTCGTTGATGGAATCGCGAATGTCGTCCATCGCCAGGTGCGTGGCGTTTTTGGTCAGCCCCTCGCCGATAGACGGAGCCCAGCGCCTGGCCAGTTCCTTGAGGGTACTGACATCAAGATTGCGGTAATGGAAATATTCCTCCAGCTGCGGCATGCAGCGGGCCAGAAAGCGGCGATCCTGACAGATGCTGTTGCCGCACATGGGCGAGGCGCCGGCAGGCACGTACTGGCTCAGAAATGCCAGAGTCTCGGCTTCGGCTTCGGCTTCGGTGACGCTGCTGTTACGCACCCGTTCCACCAGGCCCGACTGGCCGTGTTGGCGGGTATTCCATTCATCCATTTTGGCCAGCGTCTGATCGCTTTGATGAATCGCCCTCACCGGGCCTTCGGCCAGAATATTGAGCTGACTGTCGGTGACGATGGTGGCAATTTCGATGATCATGTCGTTCTGGGTATCCAGACCGGTCATTTCCAGATCGATCCAGATGAGATTATTGCTGTCTGCACTCATAAAAGGTTTCCGTCGCAGGTCTCTTGCCAACCATTCTATCAGAGGCTAATCTGCCATGCTGCACTCTGAACCTGGAAATCCACGATGAATACGCTGACTCTTATTTTTGTTATAGCCCTGGCCCTGTCCGTTGTCCTGCAGTTATGGCTGGGCCAGCGACAGGCGCGTTATGTCAGCCGCCATCGCGATAGTGTCCCCGAGGCATTTCAGGAGCATATCGCCCTGAGTGATCACCAGAAAGCCGCCGGCTACACCCTGGCCAAACTGCGTTTTGGCAAGACCGAGTTGTTAATTGGTACCGGCCTGCTGTTGATCTGGACCCTGGGTGGCGGACTGAACTGGCTGGATCAATTCTGGCGCGGGATGCAACTGTCACCGATTCTCACCGGCCTGGCCGTCATCTTCAGTTTCATGTTGATCAGCAGCCTGCTGGATATGCCCCTGAGCCTCTATCGGACTTTTCGACTGGAGGAACGCTTCGGCTTCAATCGTATGACCGGCAAACTGTTCGTTGCCGACTTTTTGAAAAATATGCTGCTGGCGGTGCTGATCGGCGGGCCGCTGCTGTCGCTCGTGTTATGGCTGATGCAGGACGCCTCCGCACTGTGGTGGCTGTACGTGTGGGCCATCTGGATGGGTTTCAGTCTGCTGATGATGTGGGCCTATCCCACCTTTATCGCGCCCCTGTTCAACAAGTTCTCGCCGCTGGACGATCAGGCCTTGCGTGAGCGCATTGAAAAGTTGCTGGCCCGTTGCGGCTTTCGCAGTAACGGCATTTTCGTCATGGACGGATCGCGCCGCTCCAGTCACGGCAACGCCTATTTCACCGGGCTGGGCGATAACAAACGCATCGTCTTCTTCGATACCCTGCTCAAATCCCTGACGCCGGATGAAGTGGAAGCGGTGCTGGCCCATGAGCTGGGCCATTTCCGTCGCCGCCATATCCCCAAGCGCATTGCCGTCATGGCCGTGCTCAGTTTCGCCGGACTGGCGCTGCTGGGCTGGTTGCTCGACTATGCGCCGTTTTATCATGGCCTGGGCGTCGAGGAGCCGTCGACCTATATCGCCCTGCTACTGTTCATGCTGGTGATGCCGGTCTTCACGGTCTATCTGCAACCGTTGATGGCGGCTTTCAGCCGCAAGCATGAGTTCGAAGCCGATGATTTCGCCGCCCGGCAAAGCGATGCAGGCACCCTGATACAGGCCCTGGTCAAGCTCTACCAGGAGAATGCCAGTACCCTGACGCCGGACCCGGTTTATTCGGCCTTTCATGATTCGCACCCGCCGGCCCCGGTGCGTATCGCGCATTTGTCGAGTAAAATGAGTTAAGTGTTTCCGTTACAGAATATAAGGTTTTAAGCCAATGCGTATACATCTCAGCTACAGTATCCTGCTGCTCTGTCTTTTCCTGACAGCCGGCCCCGTGCATGCCGGCGACCCCGAACATGGGCGGGAACTGCATCGGGAGAACTGCATCAAGTGTCACGCCTCGATGAAAAATGGTATCTATGGCAAAGACGGTACCGGCATCTATGTGCGGGAAAATCGCCGTATCCATTCCCTTGAGGCATTGTATAACCAGGTACGGCGTTGCAAGACCAGCCTGGGTGCCCCGTGGCCGGACAGCCAGATCGAGGACGTGGTAACCTATCTCAATCAGAACTTTTACAAGTTCGAGGAGTAAACCAATGGGACTCGCCGATAAAAGCTGTCAGTCACTGCCCAAAGGCAGCCCGGCACTCGAGGTCCAACAGGCCGATCAGTTACACAAGGAAGTTTCCGGGTGGGAACTCAACGAAGCCGACCAGAGCCTGGTGCGTGAATTCAAGTTCAAAAATTTTTACCAGACCATTGAGTTCGTCAATGCAGTCGCCTGGATTGCCAATCAACAGGATCATCACCCGGATATTGAAGCCGGTTACAATCGCTGCAAGATTACTTTCACCACCCACTCGGTGGGCGGCCTGTCGGAAAATGACTTTATCTGCGCCGCGCGGGTCGACGCCCTGTTTGACTGAGTACCAGACAACAAACCGGTAGCTGCATGAGCGTTGACACCTCCCTCGAAAGTCATTCATCACGCTCAACCGAAAAGCACAGGCAGCAAACCGGGCTGGTGATCGCCCATCACGGGGCGAGCCTGCTGGTGGAAACAGCGGATCAACAGCAACGTGAGTGCCATAGCCGCAAAAGCGCGGGTCCTCTGGTTACCGGCGATCAGGTCATCGTTGAAACCGGCGAGCGGGATAATGTCATTCTCCGGCGATTGCCGCGCCGCAGTGAACTGACTCGTCCCGACAGCCGCGGCAAATCCCGCATCATCGCGGCCAACATCGATCAGCTATTGATCGTCATAGCGCCCCGCCCTGCCTTCAAGGAGGCCCTGATCGATCGTTATCTGGTGGCCGCGGAATTAAGTAGCATCACACCCGTCATCGTTCTGAACAAGGTCGATTTGCTCAGCAAAGAAGATACGGTAGCCGTAACAAAACGGCTCGTCGTGTATGAACAGATCGGCTATCGGGTTGTGGAGGTCAGTGCCAAACAGACAAATGGCTTCGACGCATTGCATCAGGTGCTGAGCGGGCGCAACAATATCGTTGTCGGACAGTCCGGGGTGGGCAAATCCTCCCTGATCAACGCGCTGTTACCCGGCGTCGAGGCCCGGGTTGGCGATGTCTCCCTTGCCACCAACAAGGGAACCCACACGACGACCACCGCCCGGCTCTACCACCTGCCCGAACGGGACGGCAATATCATCGACTCACCGGGCATCCGTGAGTTCGGTCTGTGGCAGGTCGGCCCGGCCGATCTGGCAGCAGGCTTTTGTGAGTTTGACTCTTTTCAAACGCAGTGCAAATTCCGCGACTGCCTGCATCGCCAGGAACCCGGCTGCGCCGTACGCGCGGCAGTCGAAGCCGGTAAGATCCGTGCACAACGTTATGGCAGCTATCTGAACCTGCTCGAATCGCTGGAGCAAGACAAACATTAATTGTCATTTTTTGAATTTTCTGTAAATAACGCGGAGTTCGCAAAGGCGCTGAGGACGCAAAGAAAATAATTTATCAAATCAATCCGTTTATGCCCCGGAATAACCACTCAGAATACAACTGTTAAGAAACAAGCAGACAAGCATTTCCAGCGGGGCAAAGAAATCATAAGTTCAACACTTTACGTTCTTTGCGCCTCCGCGTCCTTTGCGTTTTTTCCAGTTAGTTTATGAGTGATGGATTATTCAGAAGCAGACTGTTCGGATTTGATTTCGAGGGTCTCCATTTTTCCCTCGCCTTCCATCAGGGCCTGCTCTGCTTCGCGGTTCAACACCACGATGCTGATGCGCCGGTTCACAGGGTTGTACGGGTTTTCCTTGTCGAACAGCACCGAATCGGCCAAACCGACCACCCGGCCAAGTTGCTCCGGTGGCATACCGCCGCTAACCAGTTCACGCCGCGCGGCATTGGCGCGATCCGCCGACAGTTCCCAGTTGGAATAGGGCTTGCGATAATCGTTGCCGTACTGGTCCTCATATTCGATATAGCCTTTGGGGAAAGGCGTGGCATCGGTATGGCCGGCAATACTCACCTTGTTCGGCACATTCGCGGCAATGACCCCGGAAATATTTTGCAGAATTTCACGGGTATAGGATTTAAGCTGATCGCCACCCAGATCGAACATGGGACGGTTCTTCTTGTCGACAATCTGCACCCGTAATCCTTCCGGTGTAATTTCCAGCAATAGCTGATCCTTGAAGTTCTTCAGCTGATCGCTGCTTTCGATAGCCGCCTTGAGTTTTTGTAATAACTGGTCGAGTTGTTTCTTGTCCTGCTGGCGTATCACTTCGCGGACACGTTCCTCGATGTTTTCTTGCTCGGTTTTCTCGACAGGATCGGTTTGCGGGGCATGTTGTTCGGACTTATATCCCTCGCCTTTGGGAATATCCTTGGTTCCCCCCAGCTTGATCATGCTGGTGCTGGCACCGCCCGGGCCCTGTATGGCCGACGGATTCTGGAACCAGTCCGAAATGCCCTCACGCAGCTCTTCGTCAGAAATACCCAGCAGCCATAGCAGCAGGAAAAACGCCATCATCGCGGTGACGAAGTCAGCATAGGCGACTTTCCAGGAGCCACCATGATGACCGCCGCCTTTTTTGACGA
Source organism: Thiohalophilus sp. (assembly GCF_034521165.1). Taxonomy (NCBI): domain Bacteria; kingdom Pseudomonadati; phylum Pseudomonadota; class Gammaproteobacteria; order Thiohalomonadales; family Thiohalophilaceae; genus Thiohalophilus; species Thiohalophilus sp. Next base: position 12,767 of record NZ_JAXHMV010000010.1, on the reverse strand, counting down.
CTTTTTTGATGACTATTGGCTGTTTTTTGTCCTCGGAGGCCACGCCCGTCACCCGTCAGCTTATTTTTTCTGGTTCTTGATGTGTTCCTCCAGTTCGAGGAACCCGGGACGGAGATTGGTGAACAGAACCTTTCGGCCAAATTCAACGGCGATCTGGGGGGTATAACCGTTCAGAGTTGCCATAATGCAGACTTTGGTGCATTCGAACAGCTTGCTATCCTCTTCTGCCTGTGCCGCCATGGCATTGGCCATTGGAGCAGCAAAGCCATAAGCCAGCAGAATCCCGAGGAAGGTTCCGACCAGCGCGGCGGCGATATGCGCCCCCAACACCTCGGGGGGTTCACTGATATAACCCATGGTGATTACCACACCCATGACCGCCGCGACGATACCAAAACCCGGCAGACCATCGGCCATTGTTTGTAGTGCATGACTCGGCTGCTCGTTTTCATGATGGTGAGTCTCCAGCTCCAGATCCATGAGCTGTTCGAGCTCGAAGGCGTTCATATTTCCACCAACCATCAACCGCAAATAATCGGAAATGAATGCAATCAGGTGATGATTGCCCATCAGCTTGGGGTAGGCCGTGAAAATCTCGCTCTGTTCGGGCTCATCAATGTCGCTTTCCAGTGCCATCAGCCCTTCCTTGCGCGCCTTGGCAAACAGGTTATACATCAATGACAACAAATCCAGATAGGTCTGTTTGTTATATTTACTGCCCTTTAACAGGGCCGGGAGGCCCTTGAAAACACCCTTGATGGTTGTTGGCGGGTTGGCAATCACAAATGCACCGAATGCACCGCCTCCGATGATCACCAGCTCGGCAGGCTGATAAAGAGCCAGCAAATTCCCATGCGCCATCAAATAACCGCCAAATACGGCACCAATGACGATCAATAGACCAATAATTAACTTCATAGCCTCGAGCGGTTCCTGTTTATTCTGCAGATTCGCGTCAACCTGACGGCATACCATTCTCTTATCGTCTGAATGACCGGTAAACTTTAAAGGTTTCCGGCCGGTAATGTCATCGGACTTTCGTCTATGGTCAATCTTTCACCACTCTAAAGCCGGCGGTCAGGATACCGATATAGAAAGCCTAACAAGGTCATCCCTGGCCCCAATGGAGATCAGGGTATTTCATGAGCAACCGGCGCCTCAACGACTGGATCGAGCGGTTCGGCAACGACCCGATTCCGGCCATTGGTCGTGCGATCAAGGAGTTACGCAGCGTCACCAGTGATGAACGCCGCTCCGTGCATGAGATTGTCGAAGTGGTGGAACGGGATCCCGGTTTGTCGGTCTTTGTTCTGCGTCTGGCCAACAGCAAAAAGCGCAGCAGCCTCTCCAGTGAGGTAACCTCGGTCCAGCAGGCGCTGATGTTGCTGGGGACCGGGCAGCTGCAAAAAATCCCGGCACAACTGACCGATCTGGAAAAAAGTCTGCCCGATGCCGCCCGTCTGCGCCTGCTCAAAACCTTCTCCCGCACTTATCATGCTGCCTATCAGTCCCTGGCCTGGGCCCGTGAGCGACGGGACATGAACCCGGATGAAGTCTTCGCCGCCACCCAGCTGCATTTTCTCGGCGAAATGGCCCTCGCCATCCATGCCCCCGATCTGCTCGATCAGATCGACCGGATGTGCATCGAACAGCATTTGCCCTCCGAAGAGGCCCAGTACGTTCTGCTCGGATTCACCCTTGAAGAGCTGACCCTGAAACTGGCGGAGCAATGGCATCTGCCGGAATTGCTCAAAGAATCCCTGCAAGCCGAAAATGCCCGTTTTCCGCGTGCTTACGGCATCATGCTGGCCGTGCAACTCGGCCGCCATGCCGCGATTAACTGGTACAGCGAAAAAACCCGGGATATTGAAGACAGGGTAGCCGAATGGCTGGATCAGCCGCCTGATCAGGTCATTGCCCGAATCCATCAACTGGCCGCCCGTATTGCCAATACCTCGTACACCCTGTACCAGGTATCGCCCGCGGCTACGTGGCTACCGCTGATTGTGCAGCCACAACCTGAGACCCGGGCCGACTCCCCGAAGCAGGCCAACGCGCCAGAAGCGACCGCGGATATCTGCCTCATGCCGCAACTGCCGGTGGTACGCGAGCTGCTGCAACAACTGACCGACACGCAAATACTCGATAAACGTCCCCAGGAAGTTATACAAACCGTCATCGAGTCCCTGCATCACGGTCTGGGTCTGAATCGCGTGGTCTTTGCCCGCCTGGAACCGGAAAAGCGAAAACTGGTTGGCGAGAAAGTGATTGGCAGTAACAACGATCCAATTTTCAGCCGGTTTGAGATCGATCTGAACGGCAAGCATCTGTTCAGTCGGCTCATGGAAAAAACCCAGGCCATTATGATCAACGATCAGAATCGCCAACAGTACTGGTCACTGGTTCCCGCGGATCTTCAGAAAAAAATCAGGGTCAACTCGTTTATCGCCATGTCTCTTTTTGTTAATGACCAACCGTTAGGCCTGATCTACGCGGATCGCCACAGCAACAACTGCCAGCTCGACGACAATACCTACCGCCATTTCAAAACTGTCTGCAAGCAACTTGGTCAGGTTATTGAAAAAATCCGAGCCAACAGCCCGCAGAAAAAGCATTAACCGACCGAGGGATCAAACGCGATGGCGTTCCATGAACGCCCGGGACAGGGTGCTGCTGTTCAGGTATTCCAGTTCACCGCCCATCGGAACGCCCTGGGCAATGCGCGAGACATTGATGCCTTCACGCCGGGCAGCCATCTCGGCAATGTAATGGGCGGTCGCTTCGCCTTCGACCGTGGCATTGGTCGCCAGAATCACTTCGGTGACTTCACCACTGTCAAGGCGTTCGCCCAGTTTATCCAGCCCGATATCCAGCGGTCCGATCCCGTCCAGGGGCGACAAATGGCCCATCAGCACAAAGAACAGGCCCTTGTATTCGGTGGCCTGCATGATCGCCTGCACATCGGCCGGCGTTTCGACGATGCATAACAGACTGCGATCCCGGTTGTCACTGGCGCACAGCTGACAGACCGGCGACTCGCTCAGATTACGGCACTGCTCGCAGTGGCCCACCTTCTCGATGGCCTCCTGCAGTGTTTGCGCCAGATGGCGTCCGCCCTCGCGATCCCGATCCAGCAGATAAAACGCCATGCGCTGGGCAGACTTCGGCCCCACGCCGGGCAAACAGCGCAGCGCCTCAACCAACTGGTTAATCAGGGGACTGTAGGACATGACAACGTATCCTGAACTGTTCTCGCAGAGCCGCCGCGCACGCAAAGAAACAGGAGAAATCATAAATATCGCAAGCCCTGGTGAGCATGTCACTCTGACAATGCCGTATCACGCCCAAACCCGATCCTTGTTTTCTTTGCACCCGAACAACGGGCATAAACGCCTCTGCAACTTTGCGAGAACGTGATGTAATAATTTTAAAATGGAAGTTTGAAACCTTCAGGCAGGTTCATGCCGGCGGTCATGCCGGAGAATTTTTCTTCCACGGTTTTTTCCACCTGGCGCACGGCGTCGTTGATGGCCGCGGCGACCAGGTCTTCGAGCATTTCTTTGTCGTCGCCCACCAGGCTGTCGTCGATCTCGACGCGTTTAACATCATGCTTGCAGGTCATGGTGACCTTGACCAGACCGCCGCCGGACTGGCCGGTGACTTCCAGTTTGGCCATCTCTTCCTGGGCTTTTTGCATGTCGGCCTGCATCTGCTGGGCCTGCTTCATCAGATTGCCTAATCCGCCTTTCATATTTTTCACCTCGATGCATTACTATCGGTTTAGTCGATCGGTTCCACACTCCCGGTATTGATCCGGGCGTCAAACGTTTCCATCAGATTTTTTACATTGGCGTCGTTTTCAATTGCCGCCACTGCGGCAGTTTGTCGCTCGTCCCGCTCCCGGGCTTCACGACGCGCCGGGGTTTCGCCTTCCACCTGGCCCACCTCGATACTCAGCTTGATCGGTTGGCCGAAATACTCGCTCAATTGCTGTTGCAGATTGGCCTGGCGATCTTTGGTATACAGCGGGGCGCCGGTCTGATCCAGGGCCAGCTTGAGGCTGTTGCCCTCCCGGGCCAGTAAAACGGAATGGGCCGCCAGCTGTTTGACCGCGCCACCGAGCGACAAACTGCCCACAATCGTCGACCACTCCTGTTCGGCCGGCGACGCCGTAACCGGCGTGGCCGCTGCCGTTGCTTTATCCGTCGGTGCCGGTTTCGCGGGTGGCGGACGCGGCACGTCCGCCTGCGGCTTTTTTACCGCGACAGGGCCTCCACTGTCGCCCGCCGCCACGGGCCGAAACGCCAGCATGCGCAGCAACGCCATTTCCAGACCACTGCGCGGGTCCGGCGCCAGCGGCAGATCACGCCGGCCATTCAGCGCGATCTGATAATAGAGCTGCACATCCTCGGGGCTCAGTTTTTGCGCCAGCGCCTGCAGAGCGGCCTGATCGCCCATGCCCTCATGGTACGCCTCGGGAACCTGCTGCAACAGCGCCAGCGAATGCAACAGGCTGATTAACTCCGCCAGCACCTCACTGTAATCCGGAATGATATCGATGGCCTGCTGGACGATCGCCAGCACCTGCTGACCCTCGCCGTCGGCCAGGGCATCGAGCAGGGCGAGCACCGGTTGCTGATCCAGCTTGCCGAGCATGGCGCGCACCTCCGCCTCGCGCACCGCCCCGCCGCCGTAGGCGATGGCCTGATCCAGCAGACTCAGCGCATCACGCATGCTGCCATCGGCGGAACGGGCCAGCTGCTGCAGGGCCGGCGTTTCGCATTCAATACCCTCCTGCTGCAGGACATTTTCCAGATGCTGAACGATCAACTCCGCCGGCAGGCGGCGCAGGTTGAACTGCAGACAGCGGGACAAAATGGTCACCGGCAGTTTTTGCGGATCGGTGGTGGCGAGCAGGAATTTGACGTGCGGCGGCGGCTCTTCCAGGGTCTTGAGCAGGGCATTGAAACTGTGCCCGGAGAGCATGTGTACCTCGTCGATCAGGTACACCTTGTAACGCCCGCGAGTGGGTGCGTACTGGACATTATCGAGCAGATCGCGGGTGTCCTCGACCTTGGTGCGCGAGGCGGCATCCACCTCGATCAGATCCACAAACCGGTTTTCATCGATCTCGGTACAGGTACTGCAGACGCCGCAGGGCTGGGAACTGACGCCCTGCTCGCAATTGAGCGACTTGGCGAAAATCCGCGCAATGGTGGTCTTGCCCACCCCGCGCGTGCCGGTGAACAAAAAGGCATGATGCACGCGGTCGTTATCCAGCGCATTGATCAGCGCCCGCGAGACATGCTCCTGCCCCACCAGCGTCTCAAACGTACGCGGCCGCCATTTACGTGCCAATACCTGGTAGCTCATGATATTCCGGAATTCGCCTGAAGCTTCACAAGAAGGGTCATTCTACCTGTCCCGGACGGGCGGTGCATCAATCTGAACAAAGGGCCGAGGTACGAGGGACGAGTAACGAGGAAAACCGCAAGGCCACTGGCCGGTAGGGGCGCCTTCGGCGCGATACCCCTTTGCGCACTGGCAAGCCCGGTCGCGGCGCAGCCGCTCCTACAATCCGTGGAGTGGGCTTTTGATCTTCCTCGTCACTCGTCCCTCGTACCTCGTCCCTGGAATTGGGTGACAGCTCGTACCAGCCACACCCCGGCGCCCGAGTCCACCGCTACGGCTGCTCCCTTCCGGGCCTGACCGGGTTCACGGTTTATCGTCGCGAGGGGACCGGCACAAGCTGCCATTGAACTGGCAGGGTGCCGAAAAACAAAAAGGGCCGCGGGCCCCTAGGTTTTCACAACATCCGAATCGCGATGGTAGCACATCAGTCCCGGGACTTGTGCATCAGAATCACCCGCTCACCCGCCTGTTCGACCGTGAACCCCAGTCTCTGCCCGAGCCAGTCGAAAGTCGCCGGACGATAAAAACTGACATGAGTCGGGTCGCCCTTGTAGCCCCAGCTGCGAAAAGCCTGTGGATCGGGATCCGAGACCAGCCAGGTCATGATCCCGAGCCAGCCGCCCGGACGCACCAGGTCTGCCAGTTGGGGCCAGGCCGTGGCCGGATCGTTGAAATGCTCCACCACCTCGGTGCAGGTGACAAAATCGTACTGACGATCCAGCAGCACCGTATTCGGCGCATAGAGGGGATCGTAGTCATGCATCACCATCCCCGCCTCGCGCAGCATGCCGCTCAGGGTCGGCCCCGGACCACAACCGTAATCCAGCCCTTGCATGCCGGGACTCAACCGTTCCAGCAACGGGTCGGCCAGTTGCGCCAGAAACCTCCGATAGCGGGGATCGCCCGGATCGTTGTCATGTTGATCATAAACCGCCTTTTCTTCGTCACGATCCAGATGCGCGGCGGGATCGGCGCTGATCAGTTCACAGTGGGGACAGCGGAAAAACCGCCGGCGCCGATCCGCGCAAAACGGCTCGGCCGGATGACCGCATAACGGGCAGGCCAGGGAATCGGATGGATTGGTAGCAGGTGTTTTCACAGGCGCGGAGTATAGCATCGACCGCCGACGGTTCTGCTAGACTGCGCGCTATGCCAACACGCCTTCTGCCCCGCGACTATCTGGCCTTTTTATGGGAGCACCGGCGCCTGCTCGCCTTCGGCCTGCTGACCGCCATGCTCTCCGGTTTCGGCCAGACCTTTTATATCGGCCTGTTCAATCCCCAGCTGCGCGCCGATTTCGATCTGGGCCATGCTGAACTTGGCCTGGTCTACGGCGGCGCCACCCTGGCCAGCGCCTCACTGCTGACCTGGCTGGGCAAGCTCTATGATCGCGCGGACCAGAGGCTGTTTTTAAGCGGCGCGGCGCTGCTGCTGATTCTCGGCGGCCTGTTGCTGGGAACCAGCGGCGGCGTGCTCGCGCTGCTGGCAGCGCTGTTTTTACTGCGCCTGGGCGGCCAGGGGCTGATGACCCACATTGCCCTGACCACCATGGCCCAGCGTTTTCACGGCGGACGCGGCAAGGCGGTCTCCATCGCCGCCATGGGCCTGCCGCTGGCCGAGGCCGTGTTCCCCGCCACCGCCGTGGCGGCGCTGGCCTGGCTGGGCTGGCGCGATCTCTGGCTGCTGGGCAGCGGTGTGGTGCTGCTGTTTCTGCTGCTGCTGTTGTGGCTGCTGCAGGGTGCCCACGGCGGTACCCTCGCCGACACCTCGACAGGTCGCCAGGTTGCCCGGGACTGGACCCGTCGCGAGGTGGTGCGCGACTGGCGTTTCGCCCTGCTGATGCCCGCCGCCGTGGCGGCACCGTTTACGGTCACCATCGCCTTTTTTCACCAGATCCCGCTGGCCGAGGCCAAGGGCTGGAGTACCGAACTGGTCGCCTCGGGACTGGCACTGTTCGCGGTGGGCCACGTCAGCGGGCTGCTCGGTGCCGGGCCGCTGGTGGATCGGCTCACCGCCACCCGCCTGTTCGTCCCCTCGCTGCTGCCGTTGATCGGATCGATGGCCGTGCTGGCCCTGTTCGACAGCACCTGGGCGGCACTGCTGTGGCCCGCCCTGCTCGGCCTGGGCCTGGGGCTCAACGCCACAGCACTGACCCCGTTACTGGCCGAACGCTATGGCCTGGCCCACCTGGGTGCCATCCGCGCCCTGCTGCAGGCGTTGATGATCCTCGCCACCGCCATCGGCCCGCCGCTGCTCGGCGTCCTGCTGGATCGGGGCCTGGGCACCGAAATGCTCGCCGCCGGGATCGGCGGTGCTATCCTTGTGGCCGCCGTGCTGGCCGCCGTGGCGTTGCGCGGCCAGATTAAATCCTGAACACGCGACAACCACAAATTACGGGGTATTGAACAGGATCGTGTTTTCAACACACTCGACCAATAGGCAACATCTTCTACCTGATCATTTTTTTCACGTTTTCGTCTCAACATCGAAAATATGCTGAAAGCCGCGACAATTGCCCGCTTACCACTGCTGAATCCCTGTACAGCAGTGCATGGGCACCGATCGGGGTCAGAATAACATGCTCCACCATGTCCATCGCCCTCCATGCAAATCGATCCTGTTTCGCACACTACTTGTTGCTTCTAGCTGTTGCTATCACTGCCGGAATCGCCTTACCTCAACCAGGAAAAAAGAACTGGCGCGGACGGGAGTGTAACCGCGCCAGAAATGACGGGGGAGTACGAAGAACTTCACCCGGTAACAATCACCATTGATACGAGACCTGCATCATCATCGCCTGATAACCCATATCGACCTCCGCGTTCATCACATCGGGGCCGATATTGTGCGGCATGGCGCCGGTCTGGGTATTGTCGAGACCGAACTCCAGCGCGGCATTGAACTCCAGGTTTTTCAGACCGTGATAACCCATTCCCAGGGTGACATGGTCTTCGACGATGGCGTTCATGACAGGCAGGATGCCGGCATCAGAAATCGGGTTACTGCCGTGGGTATAACCAAACCGCGCATCCCAGGATCCGGTGAGCGGGTATTCAATACCCAGCCGATAGGCGGTCTGGTCTTCCCAGCCGGTACGCATCTGCATGGCCATGGGACCCATGCTGACCGGAATGCTGTCCAGATATTCACTCCAGTTGGTACGTTGCACCTCGAATGTCAGCAGGGGCATCCCTGCCTCTCTACCGTCCCAGAACGCGCCCGCCTTCAGCGAAGAGGGCCAGCCGATATTCACTGTCACCGGCATGCGGGAGATCGAGTTGTTGGCAAGATTAACCAGGGTGGCATCGCCAGAGAGGCCCAGGTCGGCCTTGGAGGTGTAGGCCGCACCCACCCCCCATTGGCCCGCATCATAATGAACGCCAAGCTTGAGGCGGTAGTTGATGTCATTGCCACTCATATCAGCTGCCTGCAACACATCCGGAAAACCGTTGGCGTTGGTATCCATGAAAAACGGCATTTTCATTCGCATCATGCCATAGCCGATCTGTGCCGAGGCGCCCAGGGAAAGACGATCATCCACCTGGTAGGCGATACTGGGTGTCATCACCATATAACCGAAGTTGGTGTAGTACTCGGCGGGACAGGCCGTGCCGCAGCCGAGCGCGCCGCCCTCCAGGAAACTGCTGTTGACGTCGAGTATCCCGTAGTTTGTCCCCGTCCCTCCTTCATTGAACAGACCAATACCCAGGGTAACCCGCTCATTCAGACGCCTGGCAAAACCAGCTGACATCAGCATATAGATCGTATCTTCGCCGTCAGAATCGTTAACCCCATTGCGAAACCCGAAATCCGGAATCATCATCCCGGCATTGAGATCCAGCCGACCGTTTTGTACTCGCGCCAGAGCCGCCGGGTTGGTGTTCATCACAGAGGTATCCTCGCCGACGGCAATACTGGTGCCGCCCATACCGATACTGCGTGCACTGAACCCCACGTTCTCCATGCCAATATTGGCCTGGGCCGATGCGCCCATAAGACTGGCAACACCGAATACCGTTATCCCCATCCACCGAAATGTCAGACTGTTCATGGTATTCTCCTGATTATCGTAATTAATGGATTGAACACTGCCGGTGCGTCATACCGGCATCGATACGTTGACATTCACACATCGAATGTTTTTTAAATTTCCATTATCAAATCCTTTTTCACTCTTCATCCTTGTCCTTGCCTTGTTGCCCGTCCTCGGGTAATAACCTTGCACGGCGCTGTTTCATGAAGCGGATCAACAATGGCACCGCGATACAGCACACAAGCAAACCACCTCCGATAATCCAGCCCATGGCTATTCATCCCCTGTCATCGTTGCATTAACACCCTCCGCGGACGGCTTCTCAGGTGAACCGGATGCCAGTTCAAGTGTCTCGGCGAGCTGCTTGAGCTCATCGGCGTCAGACACCGTCCAGGCACCGGTACCCGGTTTGGACGGAACAGGTGGCATATTTTCGAGACTGCCGTCATGGTTACCGGCATCCGCCATCACCACTGCCCCGTCCTTCGGCGGCACTTCGACGGCAAGGTCGTGAAGCAGATACTTCCATTTATCCGTGCCCCAGTATTTTTCGCCTTTGATAGGCTCCATGAAGTACCAGTGACGCAAGTAAATGAGTTTGGCCTCGATATTGGCAGGCCCGGAGGCAGGCGCACGAAAACGATAGTGCGTGGTATCGGATTCCTTGTAGCCGATGCGTGTATCGTAGTAGACACGCTCGGCCGCGAATCCGCCCACGGGCCAAACATGCATCGCGCCGACGCTCGGCAGCACCGTCGCCATGGCAATCAGAACCAGTCCGACGAGCATGCGTGAACGCCGCTCACCAAAGTTAAGGTTCATCCAGACGGGACCATCGCTCGTACGCTCCTGCTTGCCGCGCGTATCGATCCCCGCCAGCCGATACGGAATACAATTGCCCATCACGGCGGTAAACAGAGGAATCAGTCCCAGCGCACCCCAGGCTGTTTGCGGTCCCCAGAACAGCAATGACAGCAGGGCAAGCCCGATCAGCGCCCGCAGTATCCGGTCCGGAGTGCCCACATTAGGGGCAAACAGGCCCTTGATCCCCGCTCCCCGGGTATCCAGATTACCCGCCAGGCGATAGGTCGGACACCAGCCAATCACCCCGCTTACAAGCGGAATCAGGCCAACCCAACCCCAGGGTGAGTCGATCATCATCAGGATCACGATGCCCACCACAATCCGCAGGAAGCGATCCAGCGCTCCGACATTGGGCGGGAAGAAACCGCCCTGCTCGCGGGTATCGATCTGCCCGATAAGGTGGTAGGTCGGACACCAACCGAGCAAACCGCTTACAAGCGGAATCAACCCGACCAGGTTCCAGGGGGCTGGCACAAAGATCAGGACGAGCGCTCCCACCAGCATACGCGCCAGCCGGTCGATCGTGCCGACGTTGACGCTGAAGAAACCCGGTTTCTGACTGGCGGAATCGTCTTTGTTCCCGTCACTGAACATGGCACGCAATGGCGACCAGCCGATCACGCCAATCAGCAGTGGTATCAGGCCGATCCACAAATAGCTGAACATCCAGCCCATCGGAAAAAACCCGGGCGTCACCCAGGAACCGTTATAAACCTTGCCAACCTGGCCAACATAGGGCATCTCGGGGAATGACTCACCGTGATACATTTCCCACCATTTGAAGAAACCGTATTTGCGGTAACCACCACCGACGTCGATAATGCGGTTGGCATGTGCGGCATCATTGGGATCGGCCCTTGCCGGATCCAGCGGCTCCAGTTTCTCGCCATTGGCATCCGTCGCCTCGATAAGCAACAACATCTGCCGGAAAGGGGGGCCACCCGGCATCTTGTGCGCGGCGCCAACGTTCGCGACTTCGGCTGCAACTGCGATTTCACCGTCGTCATTGCGTTGCGCACGAATCTTGAGATTGGAAGCACGACGCGGCATCTCCCCATCGAAATAACTGCCACGCCAGTGATGTCCGGCCAGCGTGTTGGGGTCGCGTTCCACACCGATCGTAGCGGCCTTGTTCGCGCTCCAGGCACCTTGACCGCCGGTATACATATGGCAGGACTGGCACTGCTTGTCCGTCTTGCCGGCATCGAAGTTGGTTTTCCAGCGCGGATACTCATCCAGCGTCATCAGGCTCGGCACCCCAACGCCTTCCAGGTCATCGGCACGTTCCATATGACACATGGCGCAGAATTCGGACTTCTCGAAAATCGGACTGTAGGCTGTCTTGTGGGCCGGACTGACCGCATCCTTATAAGGGCCAAACTTGACATCGCCGCGGCGGATAATCTCCATGCGGTCGATCTTGACGGTTTCGAGCTTGCCAAACTGATCCTCGTGTATTCGTACGTCCTGAACCGAATGACAGACCTCGCAACTGATGCCTTCGCGGCCCTGCCCGATAGTCAGTTCCTCGAGCTTGTCGAAACGGTAGACCTGGAGTTGGCCATCGATAAAGACTTCGCCGGTCCCCGGATGGAGTTTGCGATGCGGCTCGGTTACCCCCTCCTTCCAGGTGGCGCCGCGGGCGTGGCAATTGACGCAAGTGCCGACATAATGATCCATGTCCATGGCGTGCATGCCCTGGGAAATGCCCAGCATGGGGGCAAAATATTTCCAGCCAAAACCCAGCCCGTCGAATTTACCGTCCTCATCCACCCCCAGGTAGAACTGCTGTTTTTGCGGCAATTTCTCGTCGACGGCCCGCCCCATGGTGGTATTTTGATATTGCTGGTAAATATCCGTGTGACAGGCGCCGCAAGACTGGTTGGATTGATATTGATAGGTGTGATCGTCAGGCGGCAGGACTTCCAGAGACAATGTGACCTCATCACCCCGGGACGCCATTACGGAGGCGATGCTGTATCCCTCATCCCAGGCTGTGATATGCCGGGTGGAAAGATCCGCATCGGCGGTATCGAGCTGAAAATGACCTTCAGCATCACTGCGGGCGCTGGTGATCCGTGCCCTGTACCTTTACCACCGCACCGGCAACCGGCTTTCCGGTTGCCGCGTCAGTCACCTGACCGGTAACCATTGCCTCGGCAATGCCGGCAAACAGCACCGACATCGATAATAGCGTCAACCCGCTGATAGCGGTGCGGACAAAACCAGACCTGATCATGCATCCCCCTGGAACTTTGTGTAACAGACCACACATGGCCGTATTGGCCACGACCTATTCTGCGGGGATGGTAATAGGGCGCTGCACCACGCGATATGCTGACGCGCAGCAAAGAGAAAGTTTATTTATTGATTGTATTCAGATAGTTACAGAAGATACACGGAATAAATATGATTGACGTCATATTGCCTGGTATCACATTTGCCGGGGGCCCCGGGA
>NZ_JAXHMV010000009.1 GCF_034521165.1 Thiohalophilus sp. | reverse complement strand
GGTTATACGCCTTGAAGGCTCAATATGGCTTGAGCTGTTCTTTACTGCCGACTGCTTGCTGCCAACTGCCAACTATTTCTATTCTTCTCTGCCAACTGCGAACTATCACTCAGCTCTGCCGACTGCCATCTGCCAACTATCTCTCTGCTCGTCCCTCCGGCTCTCGTCACTATCCGAAGGGCCTGGACCAATGGTCGAATCGCAATACTGATTTCCGATTTCCATAATCCTTGATAGGCTGTATAGAATACCATTTAATGCTTCATCTAAAACCAACAAGGAAGTTCTTAAGTGAAAGTATTATTTCTCGATGAGTCAGGCGACCACAATCTCGCCATTATCGATCCACAATACCCCCTGTTTGTACTGGGCGGTGTAATCGTTGATCAGGATTATGCTGCGGGGGTGATGACAGACAGGTTGAATGCTTTCAAGCAAAAACATTTCGGGACGACGGAAATCATATTACATACCGCAGATATCACCCGGAACAAATGCGGCTTTGAACGGATGAAAGAGAAGCAGTTCCGTGAGAATTTCTATCGTGATCTGAATGATTTGATGCGCTCATTGGATTACACAGTGGTGGCCTGTGTCATTCGCAAAGATGATCATATATCACGATACGGCGTGGCTGCACTGGACCCTTATCTTATGAGTCTCGATATTCTTGTCGAGCGATTTTGTATGGAAGTGGGCAACAGAGAGGATGGCGGTGTGATCGTGGCAGAACGAAGAGACCCGACTCTGGACCGGGAACTCGATCTCGCCTGGTTGAACCTTAAAATTCAGGGTACACATTACATGCAGGCCCGGGAAATCGAACATCGGATCACCGGACTGAATTTACGGCCCAAAACAGCCAATCTTGCCGGCCTGCAACTCGCCGACCTGATCGTCACGCCAATCGGGCGATATATCCTGGGTAAAACAATCAAGGAAGATTATCGGATTATCGAGTCGAAATTTCGAAGGGGAAGAACAGGTGATCACGAAGGATACGGACTGGTCGTATTGCCCAAATGAAAGGGGCCAACCCCCGCTACGCAGTGATCAGCCCACATAACTAACTATAGGGGATCGGGCCGAGAAATTCAATCAGACTATGAGAACGCCATCCAACTGGGCCAACAAAAAATATACTTATTTTGTGCCCACTGAATAATATTCCCTGTAAAAACAATAAGATAAAACCAATGCGCCGGAACCGCGAAATGTATGCCCGAAGGGCCTGGGCGCGATATTCACTTGATCCGGCTCTTCTCTGCCAACTGCCAACTGCTAACTATATTTTTGCTCGTCCCTGCCCGAACGGCCCGGGCCTGTAGGAGCGCCCCGCGGGCGCGATTCTTTCTATGCGCCGGATCCGCTCTGCCTGGTTCGTCCTACCGGTTACCCCCGAGTTATTGACAGCTTGCCGGTAAAAGATAACTCTGATGCTCTTGCCGATAAGTTCGGCGCCAGCATTCTTGATCCGGCATATTGTGGTAAAACTACGAAGCGACGCCTGATGACAAACAAAGACCGCTACGATGTCTCTGATTCGATAGAAGCACGCTTTGAGCCGGGCTCCAATGAGAGCGTATTGAAAAACAAACTTGGCATCACTGATCCGGCAGAAATGGACCGGATTGAGGCCGAGGCGTTAATCAAAGCAACAGATACGCTGTTTCATGAATACGATGCGGAGCATCGCTTTACGGCTGACGACATTTGCCATATGCATCAGTTGTGGCTGGGTGATATTTACGAATGGGCAGGGAGATACCGCCAGATCAACATCAGCAAAGACGGATTCGCCTTTGCAATGGCGGCCCAGGTTCCAAAGTTGATGGCCGCATTTGAAACAGAACAACTGACAAAATATACGCCCTGTAATTTTACCCGTCGCCAGGATATCGTCAGGGCCCTGGCAGAAGTGCATGTGGAACTGGTCCTGGTCCACCCCTTTCGGGAGGGCAACGGTCGTTGCGCACGCCTGCTCGCAAGTATCATGGCGCTGCAGGCCGGACTGCCGGTATTGGACTTCAGCTTGTTAAGTAAAATGAAGAAAGCGGATTATTTCGCCGCGGTTCAAGCCGGCATGGATCGCAACTATCGGCCAATGGAGGACCTGTTCGTGGAAATTATCAAGAACTCGATTCGGGCTTAGACGGGGCAGGTTGAAAATCACCATCGGTAACATCAGTGATTTGTCGGCGTATTACCGCAACACTTTCCCCGGTTTCGATAGCAGTGGAGCTGGAAACACTGGTGATCAGGGCATCCCGGTATTTCCGGGGATCCCGCAGATGAGGATTGGACTTGAACAGGGATTTCTTTGTCATGCGCAGCGCCTTCAAAGTCAGGAGACGGCCCCCGAAGCGCCTGGATTCCCGGGGCTCACAGCCAACCGCTGGAAGGAAGCACCGCAGACACACAGACAAGCACGCAGCAGGATTGACCCGTCTACTCTCTATGATCGCATCTTTTGCTTAAAATTCAAGCAATTATGCACTGAATTCAGACAAATGTCGGGAATAAATTAATCACGAATCAACAAGTTAATCGGTTTTACGTTCCCGGCCCAACCCTCGTCCCTGCCCGAAGGGCCAGGCCAGTGGCAGGCTCATTTAAACGGCGCTATTTTGCAGAACCAGCGCTGGCCGATCTACAACGCATCAAGCAGGGGTACCATGACCAGGGTGTCCCCGAGGTTGGCATCATGAGCCTGACAATCTTCCGCCCATCAGGATCACCGCTGAACCCAGCAAAATGATTGCCGCACCAAGAATATCACTGGGTAGGGGACGACTCTGTTCTACAATCACGACCCAGACCAACGAGGCAATAATGTAAATCCCGCCGTACGCGGCATAGGTGCGTCCGGCCAGGCTCAGATCGACACGGGTCAAAATAGCGGCGAACAGAAAAAGCGCGATGATGCCTGGCAATAGCCAAAGCGCGCTGCGATCAAGGCGCAACCACATCCATAGCGTATAACAACCGGCAATTTCAAAAACTGCCGCCGCCACATACCAGAACCAGGCCGCGAACAGATTCATTTGTCTGCTTCTTTCATCAAGCGTATTCTTTCATAATTAATATGTTTACAGCTTACTTCGGCACACAAGGGTATCGCACCAAGATGACTACAAAAAATAACCGCCATCCCTCTAGGAAAGGATACGCCCGGTAACAATTGATGCCAGGCGGCATGGCGACCGTTGTTTATTTCACTTTTATGTCATCGTCTCTTGTGTGGTTTTAAAGGGTTTGTTTTGGTTGGCACTTTACGTTAGGATAAAAACCATGCGTGGGATAGCTATCCTGTTTCTGTCGTTTTTATTGCTGGTCGGCAATACGGCCATCGCCGTCGATCTGCATGCCGAAGCGCTGAACGGGCAACATCATCCCGAGTCGACCCCTGATAACAAGCATCCCGATAAGACGACACAGGCCGCCTCTCACCACTGTTGCCACGGTCAGGCCCATTTCCTTTCTGTTCCCACGGAATCCCGATTTAATGGCCTGATCGCCACCGGCCACGACTGGGCAATTCTGTCAACGATTCGTCCCGAACATCCCGGCCACGCGCCGCCAACTCCACCCCCGATCTCCCTCAGCTGATCATCTGGTTACTGGTCCGACTGCCGGACTGATCCGTCCATGATTTCCATGGTACATGGTGGCGCATGAGCGTCTCACATGTTGACCGTCGACGTATGTATAACCGGCATGATGTTTTGCCGCCGATGAACGTTCGATGGATCACAGATCATCTCTGTTCACCCGTGCAGCGGTTCAAGATTCGACGGCCTGACCGTCCGTATCCCGACAATTGAAACACAACAGGAGATGACATCGTGTATTCATCCCTTCGATATTTAACCGTGGTCGGCCTGTGCTTGCTGGCGGCAATTAGCCAGTCTGTGGCGTCGCCTGATCCGACACCGGCCCGACTCAGCCTGGATGCCGCGTTAAGCCGCGCCATGGAATACAACTATGCCATTCAGGCGGCACAACGGCGCGTGGGTATCCGCGCCGGCGAGGCCGAACATGCCGGGCGTTTGTTTCCCTCCAACCCGGAGCTGGAACTGGAAAGGGCGGACCGCGAAGCACCCGATGGCAGCAGTACCACGGATCTGGGCATTACCCTCAAGCAGGAAATCTGGATGGGCAACAAGGGTGACCTGCGCGAGGAGGCCGCGAACCTGCGTACCAAAGCGGCCCGCAACGAACTGGATTTTCTGCGCACCAGCGTCGCCGCGCGCACGCGCCGCGCCTTCATGCGGGTTCTGCTGGCCCGCGAGGCGGTGCGCACCGCCGAACGGGTGGTGGAGCTGGCCGAGCGTCTTCAGCGTTATGCCCGGCGCCGCAAACAGGCCGGGGAGGCGACCCGGATGGAGGTCAACGTGGCGGTAATCGGGCTGGGCCGGGCCCGCGCCGAGCGGGTCAGGGCCGAACGGGACCTGACTCGCGCCCGGCTCACCCTGGCCGAAATACTCAACATCGATCCCTCGCGCCCCCTGGAGCCGCAAGGTGAACTGCAACCGGTGGCCCTGAATCTGCCCAATACCAATACGCTGGTACGCCGCGCATTGGATCGGCGGCGCGATCTGGCCGGCTCGGCCCAGGCGGTGCTGGCGGCCCGCAAGGAGTTGCGCCTGGCCAACCGGGAGATCATCCCCAATCTCACCATCATGGGGTTCTATAAAGAGGAAGAGTCCGCGGAGATCACCGGTCTGGGCGTCTCCGTGCCGATTCCCCTGTTTCATTATTACAGCGGGGAGCAGGCGGCCGCCGGTGAACGATTGCAACTGGCCCAGGTGGAGCGTGATGCGCTGATGTTGCAGGTGCGTCGCGAAACATTACAGGGGATCGCCGACTATCGCGCGGCCCGCCGTCGTGTGGATCTACTGAACGACGATATGCTCGCGGCCGCCGAACAGAACCTGCGTCTGACCCGCGTCGCGTTCAGCGAGGGCAAGGTCGGCGCGCCGGCGATCACCACTGCCCAGGACAACCTGCTCAACGTGCGCCGCACCTATCTGGATGCCCTTGACGAATTGATCAGCGCCGCCACGGCGCTGGAGCGGGCCACGGGTGGCCTGATTCACATGGGGCAGGGCGTACCTAAAACCGATTCCCGGGAGAAATCATAATGACTATCCGACAGACACACCTTTATATACTGTTAATGCTGGGCGGCCTGGCCCTGCCCATCGGCGCGCCGCTGGCCGCCGAAGAAGACCACGCCGCCGAACCGGCGGGCGAGCATGAACGGCATGTCGAAGAAGGCGCTCACAAGGAAGCGGACGGCGAGGAAAAGCACAAGGAAAACGCGGTCCATCTGAGCGAGGCCCAGCACAAACGGCTGAACCTCAAGGTGGAGAAAGCCGAGCGCGGCAGCGCCGAGGCGGTTGTCCGCCTGCCGGCCACACTGGACTTCGACGCCGATCGCATCGCCCGGATCGGCCCGCGGCTGCGCGCCAAGGTCGTCGAAGTGGTCAAGGATCTGGGCGCGCCGGTACGGGCCGGCGAGCCGGTGCTGATCATGGACAGCGTGGCCCTGGGCAAGGCCAAGGCCCAGTATCTGACCGCCCGCGCGCGATTCAACACGGAACAGGCCAACTATAACCGCGAGCAGGAGCTTGCGGCTCAGGAAATTTCCAGCGAGGCGGCATTGCTGGAAGCCCGGGCGCGCTATCGC
Organism: Thiohalophilus sp.; assembly: GCF_034521165.1. Lineage (NCBI taxonomy): Bacteria > Pseudomonadati > Pseudomonadota > Gammaproteobacteria > Thiohalomonadales > Thiohalophilaceae > Thiohalophilus > Thiohalophilus sp. The sequence continues at coordinate 4,563 of NZ_JAXHMV010000009.1, read as the reverse complement.
CAGGCCCGGGCCGAACTGGAGGCCGCGGCCGAGGAACTGCGCCTGTATGGTCTCTCGCGTGAAGCCGTCAAGGCTATCGAGGCCGGCGGCAAGACACCCCTGTCGCGTTATGTCCTGACCAGTCCCATCGACGGAGTCGTCCAGCAGCGTGATGTGGCACCGGGACAGACCGTTGGCCCGGAAGCGACTCCGATTCATGTGGTCGATGACAGCCGCATGTGGGTCATGATCCAGGCCTATGAACGCCATATCCCGGCCCTGGCAGACGGCCAGCAGGTGCATCTGCGCCTGCGCGCCCTGCCCGATGAGACCTTCGAGGGGCGGGTCGACTGGATCTCGCGGGCGCTGGATCGCGACTCGCGCACGCTCGATCTTCGCGCCACGGTCGACAACCGCGACCATCTGCTGCGCGCCGGCATGTTCGGCACCGCCTCCATCCATGTGGCCGAGGGTGGGGAGACCGCCCTGGTGCCCGTGGACGCGGTGCAGCGCATCGAGGACAAGCCCATGGTATTCGTGCCCGGCGACGAGCCGGGGGCGTATCGCGCCGTCCCGGTGGTACTGGGCGAAGAGTCCGGCGGCCAGGTGGAGGTGATCGCCGGCCTGCATCCCGGAGAGGCACTGGTGGTTGCCGGTGCCTTCGATCTGAAATCCGTCATGACCGCCGGTGGCCGCAGCGCCGCCCACAACCACTAAGGGGAGAGCCGTATGATCGACAAACTGATACGCGCGGCGCTCGCCAACCGCCTGCTGACCCTGGTGCTGGTGCTCGGCCTGGCCGGTGCCGGTGTCTATTCCCTGCAGCGGGTGCCCATCGATTCGTTTCCCGATGTCACGCCGTCCATGGTCCAGGTCTTCACCGCCAGCCCCGGCCTCTCGCCGGTGGACGTGGAGACGCTGATCTCCTATCCGGTGGAGATCTCCATGTACGGCCTGCCCGGCCTGAAACGGGTGCAGAGCACCTCCATCTTCGGGCTCTCAAGGGTGAACATCTATTTCGAGGACGGCACCGACATCTACTTCGCCCGCCGGCTGGTGATGGAGCGCCTGGCCAAGGCCCGCGAGGCGATCCCCAAGGGGCTGGGCGAGCCGGAACTGGGGCCCATCACCAGCGGTCTGGGTCGGGTGTTCATGTACACCATCGAGAATGCGGAGGGCGCCAACCACTCACCAATGGCACTGCGCACCGCCCAGGACTGGATCGCCAAACCCATGCTGCGCACCGTCCCCGGGGTGACCGGCGTGCTCTCCATCGGCGGCGATGAGAAACAGTACCAGGTGAAACTGGATCAGGATGCGCTGGTGGCGCGGGACCTGGGCATCGCCGATGTACGCCGCGCCATTGTCGCCAACAACCGTAATGTGGGCGCCTCGTTCATCAATCGCGGTGGCGAGGAGTACATCATCCGTGGCTACGGCTGGGTGCAGCCCGGCGACAAGGGCCTGGAGGATCTGCGCAACATCCTGATCCGCGAGAAGGGCGGCACCCCGGTCTATCTGGGCGACGTGGCCGAGGTGAGCTACGGTCCCGCCATCCGCCGTGGTGCTCTGGTCGCCAACGGGGAAGAAGCGGTAGGCGGCTTCGTGCTCAAGCTGATCTATACCAACACCCAGGAACTGCTCGGCGCCATCGAAAAGAAGGCGGAGGCCATCAACCAGGCCCTGCCCGATGGGATGGTGCTCAATGACTACTACTCCCAGGGCGATCTGGTCTCCAAGGCCGTCGGCACGGTGGAGAAGGCGCTGCTGGAAGGCGCCGTACTGGTGCTGGTGCTGCTGTACCTGTTCCTGGGCAATGTACGCTCGACGCTGATCGTGATCGCCAGTCTGCCGCTGGCGGTGCTGGCAGCCTTCATCGCCATGGACTACGTGGGTATGTCCGCCAACCTGATGAGTCTGGGCGGCCTGGCCATCGGCATCGGCATGATGGTCGACGGCGCCGTGGTGGTGGTGGAGAACATCTTCCGTCACATGGAGGAAAGACAGAACGAGAAGATCAGCATGGTCCGACTGGTGGGCGAGGCCGCCCGCGAGGTGGCCCGGCCGGTCGTGTTCGCTATCGGCATCATCATCATCGTGTTCCTGCCGCTGTTCACCCTGCAGGGGGTGGAGGGCAAGATGTTCTCGCCCATGGCCTATACCATCTCCTTTGCCCTGGCAGGTGCGTTGCTCATGGCGCTGACCCTGGTGCCGGTGCTGGCCAGCCTGGTGTTCTCCAAAGGCAGCGCCCACGGTGAGCCCCGGCTGGTGGGCTGGCTCAAACAGGTCTACCGCCCGGTCATCCGGACCGTGGTGCAACGTCCGAAGGCGGTGTTCGGGACGGCGGTGGCCGTGTTTGCCGCGAGTTTGACCCTGTTTCCGTTTCTGGGTACGGAATTTGTGCCGACCCTGCGCGAGGGCACCTTCCTGGTGCGCTCGACGCTGCCCCCCGGCACCAACCTGGATAAATCCATCGAATACTCCAGCCATATCCAGGCGATCTTCGACGAGTTCCCGGAGGTCAAGGGCACCTACGCCCGCGTCGGCCGCGCCGAGGTCGGCGGCGATCCCGAGCCGGTGAACGTGGTGGCCTCGCTGGTCGCCCTCAAGCCACTCGACAAGTGGGACAGCGGGCGCAGTTATGAACAACTGCAAAGTGTGATGGCCGAGCGGCTGCAGGCCGAACTGCCGGGACTGGCCAACAACTTCTCCCAGCCCATCGCCCTGCGCACCGACGAACTGCTGTCGGGGATCATGGCCCAGGTGGTGATCAGCCTGTATGGCGAGGACCTGGATGAGCTGGCCGAATACGGGGAGAAGATCCAGCACATCGCCAGAGGGGTGGACGGCGCGGTCGACGTGCGCATGCAGCAACAGGGCGGCAAGCCGCAGGTGGTGGTGCGCCCGATCGCGGGGAACTGGCCCGTTACGGCATCGCCCTGGATGAGGTGCTGAACGCGGTGGAGACCGGCATCGGCGGCGCCACGGCGGGGCAGGTGTTCGAAGGCATTCGCCGTTTCGACATCTTCGTGCGCCTGGCCGCGCAGAGCCGGGAGCGGATCGATCAGATCCGCAACCTGCCCCTGCGCACCGCCGAGGGTGCGCTGATCCCGCTGTCGCGCGTGGCGGACGTGGAGGTGTTCGTCGGGCCCAAGAAGATCTCGCGGGCCAAGGCCAGCCGCCGGGTGTTCGTGCAGCTCAATGTGCGCGGGCGCGACATGGGCAGCGTGGTGTCTGATATCGAGAAGCGGGTCAACAGTGAAATCGATCTGCCGGCCGGTTATTACGTCGAATACGGCGGCCAGTTCGAGAACCAGCGCCGCGCCATGCAAACCCTGTACATCGTGGTGCCCATCACCCTGGCGCTGATCTTTTTGATGCTGTTCTCGGCTTTCGGCAGCCTGCGCTACGCGGTGCTGATCTTTTTGAATGTGCCGTTTGCCATCACCGGTGGCATCATTGCCCTGTGGATATCCGGACTGTATCTGTCAGTGCCGGGTGCCGTGGGCTTCATCGCCGTGTTCGGGGTGGCCGTGCTCAACGGCGTGGTGATGGTCTCGTACATTAACCAGTTGCGAGAACAGGGTATGGAGACGCTGGAGGCCGTACGAGTCGGTGCTGAACGTCGCCTGCGTCCGGTATTGATGACCGCCTCGGTGGCCATCCTCGGGTTGATCCCGCTGCTGCTGGCCAGTGGTATCGGTGCCAACGTGCAGCGACCGCTGGCGGCCGTGGTCATCGGCGGCCTGGTCACCTCGACCCTGCTGACCCTGCTGGTGCTGCCGAGTGTCTATCGCTGGTTCGCCGTGCCGCGCCGTGAAGCCAAAATCTGACAAGAGGAATCCATTATGAAAGAGATCAAAGCCTATATCCGCAACAACATGGTCGATGCCGTGATCGATGCCCTGGCGGCCATGCCGGACATTCCCGGCGTGGCCGTGGTGCCGGTCAACGGTTTCGGTCATGTCCATGACAACGGGGATACCACCGTGCGCGTCTCCATGAGCAAACTGGAGATCGACGTACCGGCGTATGAGGTGGAAGCCGTCATCGACTGTATTACGCGTCATGCGCGCACCGGCGAGGGCCACCCCGGCGACGGCAAGGTCTACGTCCAGAGCCTGGACGAAGCCGTGCGCATCGCGGACGGGCAGCGGGGCGAAGGGATCCTCGTCCGCTTCGTGTGATCCGGCCTGCCGGATCACACGAAAGCAGGGTGGATCAAGCCACAGGCGGATCCACCTTCCCCGGGCCTGTGGGAGCACCCCGCGGGCGCGATTTCGAATAAGCCGGATCCGCTGCGCTTGATCCGGCCTACCGGGTCACAAAAGCAGGGTGGATCAAGCCGCAGGCGGATCCACCTTCCTCGGGCCTGTGGGAGCGCCCCGCGGGCGCGATTCTTTCTATGCGCCGGATCCGCTCTGCCTGGTTCGGCCTACCGGTTACCCCCGAGTTATTGACAGCTTGCCGGTAAAAGATAACTCTGATGCTCTTGCCGATGAGTTCGGCGCCAGCATTCTTGATCCGGCATATTGTGGTAAAACTACGAAGCGACGCCTGATGACAAACAAAGACCGCTACGAT